>JAGVOW010000107.1 GCA_020052515.1 Brevinematales bacterium
AATGGTACGCGTAGCGGGAAGGAAATATTATTTTTTTCCCGCGCAGCTTATCTTTTCGACAGCAACCCGCGCCCCCGCGCGCCCCTTTTTTCTCAGGTGATTATTTTAACGCAAAAGACAGGAATCTGTCAATATGACTTTGGGTACAAAAGCGGCCTACGCTTCAATCAATTCATAATCCTGCGTTCCCAAATCAAGTTTTTCAGCGTACTCCAATCCTAACTTCCAATTGGTATTGGGGAAAACCTCGCAAAACTTGTCTTTTAATGGCGCTTCCTTGCCGCCCAGAATGCTCATCGGAACAATAGGCGCCTGATTAACCAGGTCCACAGAAGCCCTGTCAATAGCTACCGGGTCAAAAGAAGCAAGAATGCCGATGTCCGGTACAATCGCCATATCATTGGAAGGCCAGCAGTCGCAGTTGGGCGAGATATTCATCAGAAAATTGAAATGAAAATGGGGTTTACCCTGAAGTACCGCCAATGTGTACTCCACTATTTTCTCCTGGGTTCCTTTCGCGTCCCATTTTACCTGCGCCGCGTTGTAGCGGCAAACGGCGACACATTGGCCGCATCCCACGCATTTTGAAGCATCAATAACAGCCTTTTTTTCAGCATCCAGATGAATCGCGTCGTAATTGCAATTTTTGACGCAGAGGCCGCAGCCGACGCAATTTTTTCTCACCATGAGGGGCTGTGAATTGGAATGCATTTCGAGCTTTCCGCCGACCGAAGCGCAACCCATCCCGATATTTTTTATTGCTCCGCCGAAACCTGTCAGCTCATGACCTTTGAAATGATTGACCGAAATAAGGACATCTGCATCCGCGACTGCGGCGCCGATTTTCGCGGTTTTGCAATGATTTTGATCAATTCTCATTTCCCTGAAATCTGTTCCTTTTAGACCATCCGCAATAATAACATGACTGCCGGTTGTTGCAGGAGAAAACCCATTTTCCATGGCGCTCTGCAGATGATCTACCGCGTTGGACCTCCTGCCTTTATAGAGGGTATTGGAATCTGTAAGAAAGGGAATTCCGCCGGCGCCTTGAATGAGCCTGCTGATTACAGATAGATAATTGGGCCGGATAAAGGCTAGATTGCCGGGTTCTCCAAAATGAATTTTGATGGCTGTGAATTTCTTTTTTAAATCTAATGAAAGCATCCCGGCCTTCAATGAAAGCTCTTCCAATCTCTGAAGAAGATTTGTACCGGGATGAACCCGGAGGCCCATAAAATAAACTTTTGATTTTTGCGTCATTTTTACCTGACCTTATCTGGAAACTCAATAGAAAACTCAGCGCCTTTGCTGCTTTTTATAGACAATTTTCCGTCAAGCTGCATAGCCAGAGTGCGGACCAGCTTTAACCCGAGAGATTCACATTTTTCAACATTGAAATTCTTCGGCAGGCCCACGCCGTTGTCCCGGATCTTTAAGTAAATCAAGCTGCCCGGAAGCCTTTTCATTTCCACGGTGATTTTCCCCTTTCTGGAAGCCGGAAAAGCGTGTTTGAAAATATTCGAGATCAGCTCATTAATGAGAAGCCCGCATGGAATAGCAGTATTAATATTCAGAGGAATTCTTTCCAATTTCAAGCTCAACTCCACCTGACTGGGCGAAACGCGGTAAGAAGCAAAAAGCGAATGGGAAAGATTGTCAATATAATCATGGAAATCCACTTCAGCCAGATTTTTAGATTGGTAGAGTTTTTCGTGAATCATAGCCATAGTCTTGACGCGGTTCTGGCTCTCCCGAAAAACAGAAACATACTCTTCATTCTTGAAATACTTTTCCTGCAATTGTAAAAGACTGGAAATAATTTGCAAATTATTTTTAACCCGGTGGTGTATTTCTTTCAAGAGAATTTCTTTTTCCTGCAAAGAACTCTTAATTTGTTCTTCGGCGATTTTTCTTTCAGTAATATCGGTAATTAAAGCCGCGAATTGCCCCTTTTTCGGGCTATAAGCAAAAATCTCATAGTATTTATTGGCAAGCCTTGAATAATTCTCAAAATGTTGCGGATTTCCGCTTAGGGCCACTTCGCCGTATTCCGGTATAAAATACAATTCATGGTTGGGCATAACCTGCAGGACAGTCCTGCCGATCAATTGGCTTCTAGTTAAGCCGGTCAGAACCTCAAAATTCTGGTTGACATCTAAAAAACGGTAGTCAATCGGCGCACCCGTATCGTTAGTGATGACTTCATGCAGCGCGACTCCTTCGCTCATAGAAGTATAGAGCAGACGGTATTTCTCCTCGCTTTCTCTCAGAACTCGTTCTATATTCTTCCTTTCCGTTACATCCCGGGAAAGAATAACGACGCGCAAGTCGCCGTGAAAAGTCCTGAAAAGAGTGCCGACGCTTTCCATCCAGATCCATTCTCCGCTTTTATGCCTGAGCCGGATTTCCAGAGACGTTTTTCCAACGGAAAAAATATTGATAAACTCTTGATTCATTTTTTCCGCGTCGTCCGGATGCAGAAAACTCATAACATGACAACCCAACAGCTCATCGCTACTGTAACCTAATATTTTCTCATAATTTGAATTCAGATAGATATAATAACCGCTATCGTTTAATTCACAGATTAAATCATGGCTATTT
This sequence comes from Brevinematales bacterium, assembly GCA_020052515.1. Taxonomy (GTDB): domain Bacteria; phylum Spirochaetota; class Brevinematia; order Brevinematales; family JAOACQ01; genus JAGVOW01. The sequence continues at coordinate 2,605 of JAGVOW010000107.1, forward strand.
TCAATCAAGAGACGGTATTTTTCCTCACTTTCTTTCAAAGCCGTCTCTGCTTTTTCCCGAAGTTTTTCTTGCTCTATTTTGTCTAAAGCAAAAGAAATATTGCTGGCTATCTCTTCTAAAAGAACAATTTCCTCTTTGTTAAAGAAATCTTTTTCTTTGGAATAAACGTTCATGCTCCCGACGATTTTTTTCTTTTCAAAAATAGGAATAGCCGCGGAAGAAGAAAAACTCTTCAAAGCTTGATCTTTTCTCCAGAACAAAGTGCTTTCACTATTCTGGAAATCATTACAGACAACAGAACGCTGCTCCCGAATCGCTGTCCCGGTAGGCCCGTTTCCTTCAGGCTTACTTCCATCAATGGAAATTTTTATCTTTTTAACATAACTTTCTTCTGCTCCATTGCACGCGACTGGAATTACGGATTTTGTTTCAACATTAGTCATTCCAATCCACGCCATTTCAAACGAGCCATACTGCACAGCGATGTCACAGATTTTATGAAACAGGAGATTTTTGTTCAAGCTCGCGATAATAGCTTGATTCACCTGGCTCAAAAGGAAATAAATACGGTTGAGGCGATTTATTTTCAGATAAGATCTTTTTAAATTTTCATTCATAACGTTTATAGAAGCGCCCAGTCTGCCGAATTCGTCTTCGTTTTTTGTGCTAAACCGGTAGTCTAAATTCCCTTTTGCGATGAGCTGTGTCCCCAATGTGAATTGAAAAATAGATTCAATGATTTTGCGGCTGATAAATATCAAATCTCCCGCCATGATAATACCAATAACAATAGCCAGGAAAATAAGGAAATAGTAAGGATTTTTTTGAGCGTTTAGAACATTCTTTTGGGCGGCTCTCTGAAGTATAAAAGCGTTGTCTAAAAAAGTCTGAGACTCCCTGATAAAATCAGAAATCAGCTCTTTATTAATCATAACGGTTTTCTCGTTTTTATTCAGGGAATATTTCACCTCCCTTTCAACCGTCTTTTGAATTTTAAAGAAAGTGTTTTGAATTTTTAATAAGTCGGAGTTCATTCTTGTTAGCGTTTCTTTCTGGCTCCTTGTCTCAGGAAAGTCAATATTGATAAAATCAAAAATCTTTTGGTATTGTGTTTTCCAAACTTCTAAATTACCCTGGCCTGGCTCTAAAAAATAATTAAAAGAATACAGCCTGACTTTGGCAAAATCTTCCAGCAGGCGGCTGGTAAACAGGCTTAATTTGAAATCATTTTTTGTTGCGACAGAAATATAAAAGTAATTGGCGATTATAAAAATAAGTAAAAAAATGAAAAGGAATATATTGATCTTTAGCCTGGTCCTGATCTGCATTAAATACCCCCCCCCATTCTCCCACCAAAAGATTATAATTTTGAGCAGGTGAATAGTCAAATAATCGAATTTTATTATCTGCCGTGAATTAGGTTGTCATAATTTTTTTAAAAAGCTATAATAAATATAAAACTGATGAGAATTATTGTTTATGAAAAAGAAAATGATATTGTTTGATTTAGGCATAAAGGCAATAGAAATAACGACTCCCGACAAGATAAAGGAAGCTTTGATATAGGATGAGGCAAAAATTTTTGACGACGCCGCATCTAAAACAAGGATGGATAGATTATAAGTTATAGGCAGTTCTGATAATGTCAAAGAATCCCCCGTCCCCCTTTCCAAAGGGGGAGACAGGTGGGTTTTAAAGGGAAAGACAAATGAGGTTTGAAAAATGATTTTCCATCGATTATTATTTCTTATTCTGTTCTTACTATTATGCGGCCCTCTATTTTCTGAAATTCCAACTTTTACTGTGGATCAGATGATAGAAAAAGCTATGAAGAAAAATAAAGATATTTCGCAGGCGGAGAAGGACGTTAATGTTGCTGAATACCAGCTCTCCGAAAGTTATGCTGACCTTCTTTTACCTCAAATCACCGCGAATGGCGGTTTTTCTTATACCGATCCAAACTCAATCGGAAATAGTTTTCAGCAATTAAAAATTGGAGCCCAGACCTATGTGATCACGAATCAATTTCCCGACAATTACTCAGCCGGCATTAGCGTAAACAAAACTCTTTTTCAGGGTTTTAAGTACTGGAATTTGAAGGGAATCCAGGAGATCAACTTAGATCTTGCCAAAGCCAAATACCAGAACACCATCCGCTCTGTCCGCTACAGCGTTTGGACCAATTTTTATACACTCCTTATCTTACAGGAAAATTTATCCTTAGCCGAAACGGCAGATAAAAACCTGAAGGTCCGGCTGGATTTTGTAGAGCAAAATTACAAAAAGGGCCTGACAAATGAGCTGGATTATCTAAAGGCAAAGCTTGCTTATAAAAGCAATTTGCCTCAATTGATTAAGACTCGTAATGATTGTGATTCAGCTAAGATGGGCCTTTGTATTTTAGCTGGCATGACGAACGCCAACGAAGTAGAATTTATTGGGACTTATTACGAACTCACAAACATTGTTTTACCCAATGAAGAGGGAAACAAAATGCTTTTGCTGGCCATCTCGAATGATTTAAATCTGAAAACCATTTCCGCTTCTATCGCTACCACAAAATTAAATCAGTTTATCAATGACTTTTCAAAATACCCAACATTGTCCAGCAGTTTTAACTATGATTATAATTATAAAAAAGACTTTTCTGCCATTAATGAAAGAATATGGCAGCCCTCCTGGCAGGTAAACTTGAATCTGAGCCTTCCAATTGACAGCTGGCTGCCTGTTTCCAGGGCCGCGCTGACCGTGGCTGAAAACGGTAAAACTCTGGAAAAATTAGAATTATCTGAAATTCAGCAAGTTGAGAATGTTCGTCAGCAATTTAATTCGCAGTTGAATCAGTTGAAGGAGCTTCAGGCAAGTAGAGAAAGTCTTTTTGAAAATGTTTTGACCGCAAAGCGGGCTTTTGAGCTTATGAAAGAGCAATATAGCCGGGGGCTGGTAATCGCGTTGGACCTGGACGACTATGGCCTGTCCTATCGCCAGGCCGATCTCAGCTTCTGGCAAGCGGTTTGCAATTACGCCGCTGCGGTCCTGAAAATAAGGGTTATGACGGGGGAACAACCCCCTGGCCCCCTTTATTAGGGGGAAAGGCATAGAGTTAATAGGAGATGATGTAATGAAAGGAACCATTAAAGAATTCCCCCTTAATAAAGGGGGCCAGGGGGTTGTCATGAATAAAAAAACATGGTTTTGGATTGGAATCGTTTTAATTATGGCTATCAGCGCAACACTATTCTTTGTCTTTTTTAGAGGCAATGTAAAGAAAGTTTATCAATTCACTAAAATCGAAAGAGGGACCATTGAGTCAACGATTTCCTGTACCGGTACTCTTCAATTTTATTATACTGAAAATGTGGTGGCACAGGCTTCCGGCGTAGTCAAGAGACTCTTTGTGGACTTCAATCAAAAAATTCGAAAGGGGCAAATTCTGGCTTTGATTGATGATGCCGCTTTTAAGCTGGATGAAGAAATTGCGAAAGCGAATCTGGAAAAAGCAAATGTCCAGCTGGCTCAATCCCAAACCGATTTCAGCAATACTCTGGATTTCTTCAATCAAAAATTCAAGTCCCAGAGTGATCTGGACACAGCGAAACTCAATCTCGCTACGGCGCAGAATGCCGTACAAACATCCCGAACCGCTTTAGACAGCGCACGATTAAATTTGAAATATTCCACCATTTTAGCCCCGATTTCCGGCATCATTGTGCAGAAAAACATAAATGTAGGCGACGCGGTAACAGCCAATCAGACTTCCAACCCTGCTTTTATTGTCGCCAGTGAGATTTCAAAAATGCAAACTCTTGCAAGCGTTGATGAAAGCGATGTCGGCCAGGTAAAAATCGGCCAGAAAGCGCGCTTTACCGTTCAAGCCTACCCGGATAAAAAGTTCGAGGGTAGAGCCTCACAGATACGGCTCCAGCCGCAAGTCGTCCAGAACGTAGTAAACTATACTGTAGTAATAGATCTTTTTAATAAAGAAGGCCTTCTACTTCCGGGCATGACCGCTACTATTGACATAATTACCCAGGAGCGTACAAACGTTTTTAAAGTCCCAAACCCTGTTCTTAAGTTCCGTGCTACTACCGACATGTGGCGCGAAGCCTTTTCTGAAGGGAACAGCACAAACAAGGGCGCCAGGATAGAAGGGATAAATCGCCGTCAAAACGGAGGAAAAACAGATACCTTAATACTATGGACGCAGGATAAAGATACGAAAATATTAAAGCCTATCGGCGTTAAAACCGGTGTTTCCGATGGGCAATTTACTGAAATAATAGGCAAAAACTTAACAGAAGGGTTGGAAATCATGAGCGGCATTAGCTCTGATTCTCCGAAAACACAGAATACTTCTTCACAGGCAAGAAGTCCTTTCCTGCCCGCTAGAGGGCCTGGCGGCGGAAAGCCTTAAGCAGAGGATTTTATGAATTATGAAAAACCATTAATCGAGGTACGCGGCCTCAAAAAAATTTATACCACTGGCGATGTCAGCGTAGAGGCTCTCAAAGGAATCAATCTTTCTATTTCTAACGACGAATTTGTTGCCGTGATGGGGGCTTCCGGCTCAGGAAAAAGCACCTTTATGAATATTCTGGGATGCCTGGATTCGCCGACCGAAGGGGAATACTATCTGGAAGGAAGCCCGGTCAATTCATTCTCAAAAGATAAGCTTGCGGAAATCAGAAACAGCACCATTGGATTTGTATTCCAGGGTTTCAATCTTCTTTCCAGAACCACTGCTTTGGACAATGTTGAATTGCCCCTGCTTTATAGCCTGGAAAGCGCCAAAAGTTCTAAAAAACAGGATACTAAAAAAATAGCGAAACGGGCCCTGGAGAATTTAGGACTCTCGGACCGCATACACCATTATCCAAATCAGCTTTCTGGCGGCCAGCAGCAAAGAGTCGCAATCGCGAGAGCTCTGGTTAGTCAACCGTCGCTGATACTGGCCGATGAGCCGACAGGTAATTTGGATAGCAGAACCAGCGTTGAAATTATGGCTGTTTTTCAGAAGTTGAATGAGCAGGGAATCTCCATTGTATTGGTAACTCACGAAATGGACATCGCGCAATACGCGAAACGGATTGTTGAGTTTCGGGATGGGCATATTTTGAGAGACCACATGGTGCCCAGACAAATGAAGGCCCTTGATGTTTTAAGAGAGTGGAAGGATTTAGACACAGGGGGAGATTTATGAAGTTTTCCATTTTACTCAAAATCGCTTTTCTGGCTATGTTGAAAAACAAAATGAGAAGCCTTCTGACTATGCTGGGTATTATCATTGGAGTAAGCGCCGTCATTGTGATGGTAGCGATCGGACATGGCACAAAAAAACAAATTGAGACACAGATCAATAGTTTGGGGGTAAATCTCTTGACAGTTTTCCCCGGGGCTTTTCGCCAGGGCGGCGTAAGCATGGGCGGGGGAAGCGCCTCCCGGTTAACTCTGGATGATGTGGAAAAGCTTAAAAAAGAAGGCACCCTATTAGCCGGAGTATCGCCTGTTATCCGGGTAAGCCTGCAGGCGGTAGGAGGCCTTGGGAATTGGAACACTTCAGTAATGGGAGTTTCTCCTGATTATCAAAACATACGCCAATGGCCTATATTAGAAGGAGAATTTTTTTCGGATGCCGATGTAAGGGGACAGTCAAAAGTATGTGTAATCGGCCAAACCGTAGCAACAAATCTTTTCGGCAGCGGCGATCCGGTTGGGCAGAAAATCCGGTTGAGAAATGTGCCGTTTAAGGTAATCGGTTTATTGACAAACAAGGGGCAGAACTCTTTCGGGAGTGATCAGGATGACACAATCCTCGCACCCTACACAACCGTGCAGTTCCGGCTAAATTACAACAAGTTTATTCAACAGATTGTCTGTAGCAGTCAATCCGCCGATCAAATGAGCGACGCCGAGAAGGAAATAAATAGCATTTTAAGAGAATCTCACAAATTATCCGAAGGGGCCGATGAAGATTTTACTATCAGGAACCAAGCGGAAGTCGTTAGTACCGCCAATCAAACGACTGGTTTTCTTACCACTTTTCTGGTTTCTATTGCCGGCATCTCACTCCTGGTCGGTGGAATCGGAATTATGAATATAATGCTGGTATCCGTTACTGAGAGGACAAGGGAAATCGGCATCCGGATGGCTGTCGGAGCAAAAGAAAGCGATATTCTCAAACAATTTCTGGTCGAATCAGTAGTGCTTTCGGTTTCAGGCGGATTAATTGGCATTATTCTGGGCTTCTTGATTTCTCTCACTATCCGCACTCTCGCAGGCTGGGCAACAGAGCTTTCCATGCTGTCTATTATCCTTGCGTTCAGCTTTTCCGCCTTTGTAGGAATCTTTTTTGGGTTTTATCCCGCCAGGAAAGCCGCGAAACTTAACCCCATTGAAGCGCTGCGCTACGAATAAATTGAGGTAAAAAGTTGCGCTATTTCAAAGGGGAATGTATCATATTGGAAATAAACCTGAGGTTTTTCCTATGTCTTTAAAAATTCAAATTCAAGAAGACAATAAAGTATTGCTGGAGTTTGAGAACATTATTTCCATCTGGAATATCCTGAAATATTTAGTGGAAACAGCCTACTTAAAGCAATATGTAGTGGAAAATTATGAAGGGGGAAATACCCTCGTCCCTAAAGAAACCTGGCATGAAGAAAACATTATGTATCAGGAAATACGGCCAAACACCTATTTTTTCCCCTATGAATCCATCGGCTTTGTCATTGATGACAGTATTCATAGAATTAATTTCAGCGTAATAGACAACTACCAATCCTGGCTTTCCGACCCAAAAAAATCAGAAATACTTTTTTGCATTGAAGGTACAGACAAAGCCTCTCTTGTAATTGACCGGGAAAAAATAAGTTCATTTGCCGCTTTATACTTCCTGGCTGTTATGAAAATAGGTTTTGACAAAATTTTTCTGCAAGCCTTTCAATCGCTTTTAGAAGGCACCATTAATCTAAAAGAAAAGAAACTACGGTTAGAATATGTTTCCTCATCGCTTATGCTAAACTTAAAACGGATTGGATTTATACTGAAAACAAAAAGTGAAAGGGAGAACGCAGAATATTTCAAGATCGTTTACGCTGGAAGAAAATTCAGAAAAGAACTGATCAAAGAAAAAGACATAAAAAACATCAGCTTGCTGAAGAAAAAGCTGATTGATAAAAACAAGTATTTCTTTATAGCTTACAAATATTCTATTCCGCTTCTTTTTGGTATTTTGATCGCGGTGCTTCTTTTGTCTTATCTTCTGGACTTGCTGCCTATTTTCAGAAATGTTGAATTTTTCGCAAAAAGCTCAAAGTTTTTCTCGTTTCTACTCAAACTGTCCGCCTTCTGCCTGGCTATTTATCTGGCTGCGAAGCTTTTCTATTCGATTTTCAAAAAAAACGCTTATAAAATCATTTCTCCAAAAAAATAATCAACCTTTTCCTTTTTTATGCTTTGCGTCCATAGCGGCCTGTTTGGTCTTCTTTGTCTCTTCCTCTCTCTTCCGAAGATCCAGCTCTAATTTATCTTTCCATTTTTCAATAGTCTTCTTTGCTTCCTGCGCTTTTTCCTGTTCATTCAAGATAAAAAAGATCCTCACCAGCACATTCAGTAATTCTATGCCTTTATTCATATCAGAAACATCGCGTGTGCTCAGCTCATACTTCGTTCTGTATTTCTGCGCGGCCATTTCTATTCCATCTTTGGCCAGACGCATCAAATCATTGATTTCATTATAAGACTCATCCGAAGGGTCATACATTTTATTGGCGTAAACCTTAAAATTGATGAGGTTTTTCATCATAGTTGCCCATTTGCCGTAAATCTCCACAAAATTCCATTTCCACTTCGATGTATCGCCTTCCGCTATTTCCACCAGCGCGATGCAATACTGCATTTTTTTTGCCAGATGCAGCAGTCTTTTCGGAGAAAGAAGAGAGAGCTTTTCCAGCACCTCAGAGTTATCCGTCAGCGCTACATCTACGTATGTACCGACTATGGATTCTATCATTTTTATTGCCTGATAAATATTTTTTCTGGCATTTGACAGGTACAAATCGTTTTTTATTTCCATGATCTGAATGCTATAGCCATTCATCTTACAATACAGCCGCACTGTTTCTAAATAGACATTGCTAGCGGCAATACGCTTATACCACGAGTTTAATTCTTTGTCTCTTAAACCTTCCCGTTCAAATTTCTGAGCTCTCTTTTGAGTAATATCCACCTGTTCCTTTAAATCCTTCACGACAGCATTGTAAGCTTCTTTTTTTTCTTTTGGAATTTGCTTTAAAGCCATCTGAAATACCAAATCCTTTATAAAATTTTATTTGTATATTATAATTTCTATCGGCAAATTTTGAAAATAAAATGAGAGAGTCTCTTATGGGTGAAAATAAATTTTTTGATAAAATTCTAGAAAATATATCCCGCCTGGATGAAGACCGTATAAAATCTACTCTGGAATCTATTGAAAATGAACGTAGAATTTTTGAGAAAATCTTAGACAATCTGGATGAAGGCCTGATCGTTATCAATCTGAGACAGGTCTTTTTTTTGAATCAGGAAGCGGAAAGAATATTGGGTTTAGCGCGAGCCAGATTCCCTTTAAAAATTGATGAATTAGACAAATTTTCTACCCGGCCAGAAATCATTCAATTTATTGCAGTCAATTTAAAAAATCAAGATTTTCAGACAGAGCTCCCGGAGAGCAAAAAAGAAAAAAGGTTTTATTGCCTGGAAAAACTTTCCGCCGGCGGAGGTTTTACCTTGATCAAGATCAAAGATATCACAGAAAATAAAAAATTGGAGTTCCAGCTGAAAAGCCTTGAATCTATTTCCGCGCTCAACACGCTGGCCGCTGGTATTGCCCATGAAATAAAAAACCCCCTCACGGCTATTGACCTGCACACTCAGATTCTCAAGAAAGGCATTGAAAAAAAAATGATTGACGCTCCGGAAGAAGTACAAAATTATATCCGCATCATTGACGAGGAACAAAAAAGGCTCGCGAAAATCGTGAGTGATTTTCTCCTGGCGGCTAGAAAAAGGGAGCTAAAAGCTACTTTTGAAGATATTAATGAATTTTTGGCGGAGATATTAGAGTTCTTTAAGCCAGAGATCAATGAGAACTCCGTTGAATTGATTTTAGAACTGCACCCTGTCCCAAAAACTTTTATCGACAAAGATTACCTGAGACAGGCTATCTTGAATCTCCTAAAAAACGCGATTGAGGCAATGAATCAGAAGAAATTAGAAAATGAAACTCCGCTTAAAATCCTCAAGATTACAACATTTTATGACAAAAGTTCCGACTCTGCGGGCATTTCCATCAGCGATACAGGCATTGGAATAGAAAAAGGGAAAATGGAGAAAATATTTGAGCCCTATTTTACGACCAAAAATTACGGTACGGGCCTGGGTTTAACTATAGTCTACAAAATCATAAAAGAGCATGAAGGTGAAATAAAGGTAGAAAGCGAAAGAGGCAAAGGGGCCTGTTTTACCATTTATTTGCCGCTTCATAAAGGCATGCGCTTGATTACTAAAAACTAATTCGTTTTCTTGAAGAAACGGCTTACTAGTGTTATACTTTTGTAAATTACCCATAAGAGGTCAATAAATTATGGAAACACAGCTCTGGCATTCTACCACTGTGATCTGCGTGCGCAGGGAAAACAAAGTCGCGATGGCGGGAGACGGCCAGGTCACATTCGGTGATACAATAATTAAAGGCAATGCTGTCAAAATCCGCCGGCTTTTCAAAGACAATGTCCTTGCCGGGTTTGCCGGATCAGCGGCGGATGCTTTCGCGCTGCTGGAAAAGTTTGAGGTAAAGCTGGAGGAATATTCCGGCGACATTCTTCGCGCAAGTGTGTCGCTGGCAAAAGACTGGCGAATGGACAAAATCCTGCGACAGCTCGAGGCTATGCTTTTGGTAGCTAATCAAAAAAGCACTCTCCTCATCTCAGGAAATGGGAATATTATTGAACCGGAAGACAATATTGCCTGCATCGGCTCAGGCGGGCCTTACGCAAGAGCGGCGGCGGCGGCTTTTTTGAAAGCGGATCCCAATATGGATATAAAAGAAATCGCAAAAAGTTCTCTGGAAATTGCTTCCCGGATTTGTATTTATACCAATTCGAACATCGTTGTAGAAACATTATAAGAAAAAATTATTTTTCAGGAAAAATTATGGATAGCAGTATGAATACTCCCGTAGTAGAAATCAAGGAAAGCCTCTCAAATTTTAAACCAAAAGATATTGTAAAATCATTAAATCAATACATTGTCGGGCAGGAAGAGGCGAAAAAATTAGTCGCGATCGCTCTGCGAAACCGCATCAGAAGAAAATTTGTCTCGTCCGAATTGCGGGAGGAAATTGCTCCAAAAAACATTTTGATGATTGGGCCGACTGGAGTAGGAAAAACAGAAATAGCCCGAAGGATCGCGCAAACGCTGGATGTCCCTTTCATCAAAGTAGAAGCGACCAAATTTACAGAAAGAGGCTATGTCGGCAGGGATGTGGAGTATATGATCCGCGCCATTGTGAATTATTCTGTCAATACTGTGAAATCCAGAATGCGTGAGCAGGTAAAAAACGACGTTTATCCGGATGTAATGAAGGTCATACAAAAGGCTGTTTATGACCAATTGATCCGAAACGAAGAAAAACAAACGATAGACTTGCCCGCGATTGAGAAGAATAAACTTAAGAATGAAATCAAGAAAAGATTGAAAGGTGGAGACTTTGACCATTACTTGATTTCGGTGAAACTCCGCAAAAAAACGCTTCCTGCTTTTCCCATAGTGGATATGTTTCCCGGTATGGAAGACATGGAATCCGGTTTTCAATCTTTGTTTGGAGAAATGGGCATAGAAGCGGAAGAAAACAAGCGGATGACTGTAAAAGAAGCAAAAGATGCCCTGTTCCAGCAATACCTGGATGATAGAATAGACAAAGACAAAGCCGTTGAATTGGGAATCAAATGGGCACAGGAAATGGGAATCGTGTTTATTGATGAAATAGACAAAATTTCTGATAAAGCAAAGGGGAATGGCCCGGAAGTATCACGCGAAGGTGTTCAAAGAGATCTGCTTCCTATCGTCGAAGGCACAAGTGTCAACACAAAATATGGGATTGTTAAGACAGACCACATGCTTTTTATCGCGGCTGGCGCCTTTCATGTCTGCAAACCCTCTGATATGATTCCGGAACTTCAGGGAAGATTTCCTATCCGGGTAGAGCTTTCCAGTTTAAAAAAAGAAGATCTCCTGAGAATCTTAGTTGAACCCAAAAACTCATTGATCAAACAATACAAGGCTCTTCTTGACACAGAAGGGCTGACGTTAGAATTTGAGAAAGACGCTACTGAAAGAATTGTAGAGATTGCCTTCGAAATCAATAGTCTGGTAGAAGACATCGGCGCTAGAAGGCTTCATACCGTTATGGAATACCTGCTCGAAGAGATTTCTTTTGAAGCACCGGATATGAAAGGGGAATCTTTTGTTATCACGAAAGACTATGTGGATAAAAGGCTTTCCACTATTATCAAAAGCAACGATCTGACAAAATATATTCTTTAACCCACAATAGGATTTGTTTTATGAAGAAAATAACAAAATTATTAGGCCCGTTTGTTTTATTGTGCTTGCTCTTTTTTTTCTTTCTTTTTTTCTCAATAGCTTTTTTCCCGGCAGCGCATGACATTGAAAAAGAAAGTTACCTGGGTGTTGCGTTTGGAGCGGGCATCACCATTGCTGGAGAGCCCAGCCTTGCGTTGAAATACAGGTTAGACAAATCTCTGGCACTCTACAAAGAAAAAAAAATTGTAAAAATATTTGTAAGCGGGAAACCTCCGGAAACATTTGTTATGAAAAGCTACCTGATAAAAAACAATGTTTTGACGAATGACATCATTGAAGACCCAAAAGGGGAAAATACTCTGGAAACCGTTGAAAATGTGAGGGATTTTATTCTCACGAACCATGTTACCAACGGAATTGTGTTTATCAGCCAGAGGTACCATATTCCCAGGATTATACTTTTATCCTGGAAGAAAAATTTACATAATGTTTCTTTTCTGGCATCCGACGCAAAAAAAATAAAAACAGAAGAAAGAATTTTGTTTATCATCCGAGAGGGTTTTGCGTTTCTCAAATCCGCGTTTCTGGATTATTGAATGAACGAAAAAGAAGCGAATATTTCGGAGATATTTTTCTCGATTCAGGGCGAAGGCCCTTTAGCCGGATTGCCTTTTCTTTTTGTGCGTTTTGGCGGATGCAATCTCAGATGTTCTTATTGCGACACAAAATTTTCCAGAAAAGAAGTAACTCATTGCACTCTATACCGGAATGGCTGGAAAGAGAAAATAAAAAACCCCGTCTCCTTAGAAAAATTCTCATCATTAATCTCTTCTTTTGATTTTCGCTACATTTCTTTGACCGGCGGGGAGCCGTTGCTCCAATCGCGTTTTATTGAAAAAGCTATAGAGAGTCTAAAAGATAAAATTTTATTAATGGAAACAAACGGAAGCCTTCCCGAGGATCTAACGCCCGGACTAATCAGCCGTGTGGATTATTGGTCAGTAGACATAAAGCTGCCTTCCTCTTCTTCGGAAAAATGCCTGGAAGAAAATGAGGCTTTTCTTATGAAACTAAAAAAAGCTCGAAACATAATTCTGAAAACCGTATTCAGTCCCAGAACCCCTAATGATGAATTAAAGAAGGCTGCTATAATAGCCGACAAGCTCTTTCAAAGAAACAAGAATATAACTCTGATATTTCAGCCGCTTTCTCAAGGAAAAAAAATGCGGGTAGGAAGCAATCTTGAATTTATTTATTCCCTTATGCAGAAAAGCCCAATAGAAATTCGAGTGCTGCCGCAAATGCATAAAATGCTGAATGTATTATAAAAAATAGTTAACAAAAAAAATGTTTACTTTATTTGTAATATCATTATAATTAATTCTATAATATCCAATAAATACTAATTTGCAAATCAGTTGTAGTAATAGCAAGGTAAAGCTTCATGAAAACGCTTACTGTAATTACAAATTAGTATAACTTCTCAAACCATTTGTAAAAGAAAGGATCAGCTGGGAGACAGTTAATGGATTGGATAGGAACTACCATAAATGGTAAGTATAAAATAATTGAGAAGATAAAAGAAGACTACCTTTTTCTGGTATTCCTGGCTCTTGACTTAAAAAATGAAAAAAAAGAAAATGCCATAACCGTTTTGAAACCTTCTTATCTTTCTCAGAGCATAGAAGATCAGGTACGTTATAAAAAGGATATGGAAGCCGCCATTCATTTTTGCCATTCGAATGTTATAAAAGTTTGTGAAACCGGTGAAGCAAAAAATTTTCCTTATATTGTGACAGAACATTTAAACGGCGATAGCCTTTCCGATTTATTCAAAATAGGAAAATCTTTTAATATTGGAATTGCATTAGATATTCTGGTTCAAGCGGCAGAAGGTTTAAAATACCTTCATAGCCAGAATGTCCTTCACAGAGATTTAAGGCCTTCAAATATTTTCTTGCGGAGAGGCGGAGAGGGTCACGGGATTAAGCTCATGAACTTTGCGCTGCCATCCTTCCTGAATTGGAAAGAAATTAAAAAGGAAGAGGGGATTTTGGAAAATTTTGGCTATCTTTCCCCTGAAACTACCGGCATGCTCAAAAAAGAGCCGGATGAAAGAAGTGATTTATATTCTCTGGGTATCATATGCTACCAGCTCTTGACAGGGGAATACCCCTATTCCGCAAAGGGAATAGCCGAGTTGCTTCATCAGCATACAGCCCTTTACCCTAGAAAACCCTGTTTAATCAATAACGATATTCCTCCCATTCTCGAAGAAATTGTTTTCAAACTAATCAATAAAGATCCAGAATCCCGCTATCAAAGCGCAGACGGCCTGCTCTATGATATTAAACGGCTCCAGAGTAAAGAGGAAGTTTTTATCCTGGGAGAAAAAGACCAGAAAAAGAAAATATCTCCCTATGCCCAGTTTGAAGGAAGAGAGCCTGAACTGCAAAAGATTTCTTCTCTTCTCAATATCGCAAAGGCAGACAACGGCACGGTTTGTATGATATCCGGAGAAGCCGGCTCTGGAAAAACACGTCTTCTGGAAGAGATAAAAAGAATGGTTGCTCTGCAGGGCGGATTAGTAATCGGAGGCCGGTGTACCAATCAGCAGAATAAACCACCTTTTCAGCCTTTCCAGGAAGCGCTGGACGCTTATATCAAAAATTTAGAGTACCTTGATTCAGAAGCAAGAGAGCAGGAAATCAGCAGAATAAAAAACCGGATGGGCAATTTATCTCAAATCGTAATCCGCTTTTACCCGGGTATGAGACAAATACTAGGGGAAGTAAAAGACCCTGTTTACCTTGATCCAGATAGGGAAAATCAGCGTTTTACAATGGTGCTGTCAGAATTATTCCACCATCTGGCCGGGGATTCTAAACCTTATCTTTTTTATATTGAAGACCTGCATTGGGCAGATGAAAGTACCATGCATTTATTCAGGGAAATGACTCATAAGATAAATGGGTCCAATATGCTGTTGATTGCCACGTGCAGAAAAAGCGAAATGCCGAAAGAAAATTTGATAAATATGCCCATGGAAAAAATAGATCTTAATCCATTTGAATTGAAGGAATTACGCCATTTAACCGCTTCTATTTTAGGAGAAAAAGAAGAGTTCACCGAAAAGATCACGGCCTATCTGATGGAGAAAACCGGCGGTAATCCATTGTTTTTTATCAATTTCTTGATTAACCTGGTTAAAGAAAAAACTCTGATATGGAAAGACGGCCATTGGGAAGAAGATTGGGATAAAATTAAAAAAATCACAGCTCCTGAAAGTATGATTGACATCATCCTGAAAAGAATCCGCAATTTGCCCGAGAAACTTTATGAAATGCTTTCTCTTTGCTCGGCAATTGGAAGAGAATTTGAAATAGAGCTTTTAGTTGCTCTCGGTAGTTTTAAGCAAGAAGAAATGATCCGCCTGATCGATGAAGCTATTTCACTTCAATTATTAGAAAAGTATGACGAAAATGGGAAAAAGAAAGTCGCTTTTATCCACAATCGGATCTGGGAAACTTTCTATGAAAAAATGGAAATAAATCAAAAAAAAATCCTGCACGCTCAAATAGCGGAATTTTTGGAGAAACGGCACTTAAGAAACGAAGAAAATGTTTTGTACAATCTGGTTTATCATTATGAAAAAGCGGAAAATAAAAACAAAACCCTGGAATATATTATTCCCCTGGCAGATCAACTTAAATACTCCTACGCTCATGAAGAGGCACTTCATTATTATCTGGCTGGGATAAAGGCGCTGGAAGAACAGGGCAAAAGAGACTCAGAAGAATGGGGCAAAGCTTGCAAAGGTTTAAGTGAGGTTTACCTGAGCACAGGAAGAAACGATGAAGCTATTGAGATCGCTTTTCAGCTCCTTCCTCTGAAGAAAACTGTAATAGAAAAGGCGGAAGTATATTCTTCTATTGGAAAGGCTTATTTTAAAAAGGGAGATTGGGCAAATTGTGAAAAAATGATAGCGGAAGGCCTTTCTCTTTTAGGTGAGAAAATACCCTTAAAATCTGCTTTATTGGCATTGTCTTTCGTTAAAGAATTGTTTATCCACCTATTTCACAATGTTTTGCCGAAAAAAATATATTACCGTAAAAAGGCCTCCTTAAAAAAAGAAGACCTGCTGATTCAATGGTTTTATGTTACTTTAAATTGGGCCTATATTCTCAGCGACACCTACAAATTAATTGTGAACCAACTGCGAATGTTGAACTTAAGCGAAAGAAGGCTCGGAATATCCGGAGAACTGGGAATGAGCCTGGGCGCCTACGGCTCTATCTGTATGGCAATACCTCTTTTTAAAAGAGCTATTCGTTATCACTCCATTGCCCTGAAAATGAGAAAAGATTTGGGGGATGATTGGGGAATCGCACAAAGCCTTCAATGGATGGGCTATTGTTACTGCTGGAAGGGCGAGTACCAGAAAAGTATAGACTATTTTAAAGAATCTTTAGAAAGATTCCAAAAAATAGGAGATCTATGGGAAATAGTAATGGCAAAGAATGGCCTCGGGTTTGCTTATTTATACAGCGGGAATTTTCATAACAGCCTGGCAGCCTTTCAAGAATGTGATTCTATCAGCAATAATATAAAGGACTTTTTCGGAATGGGCGGCGCTCAGCAAAATATTTCTCTTTGTCTCATTGAGGCAGGAAATCTGGAAGAGGCTGAAAAAGCGATCAAAAAATCATTGTCCATCAGCCGAAAAGCAAAAGACTGGTTCACTTACTGCGCCGCTCATTTGAGCTGGGGATATTTAAAATTAGAGCAGAAAGACGTAGAAAAAGCCATAGAATACCTCGAAATAGCAGAAAAATTAGAAAGAAAGAACAGTTTTTTGAAAGATTTTGTGGTTTTGGCCTACCCTTTATTGGCGGAAGCTTATTTAGAAAAAGCGCAAGTCATCAAAGACTCTCCAACCAATCAAAAAACACGTAAAAAAATAAAAAATGCTTGTAAAACAGCTATTCAAAAAACCAAATCCTGGCCAAACCATTATGGAAGAGCGCTGCTGGCAAACGCAAAGTACTATGCTTTTCTGGGCAAAATCCAGAAAGCGGAAAAGTATTTCCAAAAAAGTATAGAATACCATCAAAAGTTAGGCAGAAGGTTTGAAACGGCCAGAAGTTTTTATGAAAAATGCCTTTTTCTCAAAGTGAATAACAAGAAAGAAGCTTTCCAATACAACCTATCGAACGCTTATCGTATTTTCAAGGATATCGGGGCCAGAAGTTATGTAGAAAGATGCGAGGAGCTTTTAACCCAAAACAAAGAAAATTATAATAACCAAACAGACCAGACTAAGTTAAACAGTGAAAGAAAAATAAACATTTTGACACAGACCATCAAAAGCCTGAATTCTATTTTAGAATTAAAAGAACTGATGACAAAAACGATTGATTTTGTGATAGAAATGCTGGGCGCTCAAAGAGGAATCATTTTAGTTTATCCAGAAGAGGACAAAAACACGATTGAAATGAAAGTCGTCAGAAACGTTTCCAATGATTACATTGATAATGAATCCGGCATTTTGAGCAAAAGCATTATTGAAAAAGTAAAGCAAACTAAAAAGTCTTTGGTTGTTGAAGACGCTATTTCCGACGAACAATTTAAAGCGGAGGAAAGCGTTATAGTGAGTCATTTACGATCTGTATTATGCGTTCCTATTTTAATAAGAGAAAAAATGGCCGGCATTATCTATCTGGAAAACAGTATGGTGAGCAAGCTATTCAGCAAAGAAGACCTTGAAATTCTCGGTTTGATTGCCGATCACCTGGGAATGATGATAGAAAATGCCCGGCTTTACGGAAAGTTAGAAAATTACAGCAAAAATTTAGAAAAGAAAGTAGAAGAAAGGACATCTGAATTGAAAAAAAGCGAAGAACGCTTTAAAGAAATGGCCCTTCTGCTTCCTACCATTATTATTGAAACAGATATGCAGATAAACATTACTTTTCTCAATGAAGCCGGCCTTGAAACCTTTGGTTTTTGGGAAAATGATTTCAAAAAAAACGCCGCCCTTCCGAACTTTATCCACCCAGGTGATAAAGAAAAATTGCTGCAGTATTTTAATGGGATTGTCCGTAATGAAGAATCTAATTTTAGTGAATTCCGCTTTGTCCAGAAAGAAGGAATCAACTTTACGCTATTGTGCAAAGCTACGCCTATTTATAAAAACTCCTTAATTTCCGGCGTAAGGTGGAGCGCCATTGACATTAAACCGCTGCTTTCTTCAGTAATTGTGCCCAAGGAATCCTTTTTTAAAAATTATAAATTCAGCCCCCGGGAAAAAGAAACATTTCTTCTTCTACTGCAGGGATACAAAATCAAAGAAATCGCGAAGAAGCTTCAAATAACAGAAAGCACCGTAAAAGATCACATTGGATCTATTTACGAGGAGATGGGCGTAAAAAACAGAGCAGAACTTTTCAACACTCTAAAAGATTCTAATATCAATTATTTTGGCTACCAATCTTTTGTCTTTTCTCTTCTCAGCAGTATGGTAAAAGAGTAAAATAAACTTAAATTTTCATTTAAGTTTTAATAAAAATTTTTCACCAAATTTCCTTGACAAAAAATTTCCACTGCTATAAACTTATTTTAAATGGGGGAGATGGGGTATTTGTATTTTTAGGGCAGTTTCTCATAGGAGGTATCTATGATAAGGGTTTCACTCTCTCCTGTTTGCCATCCTATCAATTACGGTTAAAGTAAGCTCGTCTGTTAATAACTCTTTTCTTTAATTAATTTTTTAAAAGTGTAAAATTTGATTTTTATAACCAATTTTTAGGAGGTTAAAGATGATGAAGAAGTTTGGTGTAGTATTGGTGTTAGTGTCAGGAATTTTGTTATTCTTGACGGGATGTACCAAAAATCCAGGCGAACCGGGTTCTTCCAGTTCCAGTTTGCCCAGCGGATACGGCCTTCTGCAGGTTGCCGCTAACCAGAACAATTTACAGCCCAGTGCCTCAATTACGTGGGGTAGTATTGTTTCTTACCAGTATACTATCAAAGGTACTGGCATGGCGAATATTGTAACCAATGGCGGTACTTCTATTAGCATCGCAGTTCCTGCCGGGAAAAACAGAATTGTGGTAGCTGAAGCAAGAGACGCTGGCGGCACATTGCTTCCCGGCGCTAAATTCTATAGCTACGGCGACATTGTCTCTGGAATCACCACCGGCATTGATGTAAACTGGTCTACTATTCCGGCTGGCGCTGTTTTAGAAGCTATGCTGGCTCTCTCTATTGATTTGAGCACAGTGAACCCAGTTGTTCTGCAGAGTAATGTAAACAATCTAAACACAAATCAGAAGCAGCTGGTTAATGCCGCTTCTAACGCAACTTACTACCAGAGCACATCCACTTTCTTAAGCCCTTTGGCTCAATACACACCCGCTACCATTCAGGGAAGACTGATGGATAGCACCGGTACAAATTACCTGGGATCTGGCAACTTGATTAAAGCCAGGGACACTCTTTCTCCTGCTACTGTCAGCTACCTTAATGGTTATTACACAAACACAAACATTGTTCCCGGAACGAGAACCGTGCAGGTTTACGATAATATCGGAAATCTGATCGGCTCAACAAATATTACCCTTACTAGCGGACAAACTCTTGCTTTGAACATTGCCACTTCCGTATTGTCCGGCCAACCCGGGACAGGCGGCATCAATATAACCAATCTGGGGCCAGTTTTACTCGCGAACGCGGGGCCTGATTTCAACGCTTATACGGGTTATGCCTCTTCTTTGATCGGAACAAACAGCGTTGGAAACATTGTAACTTTCAAATGGGCACAGATGTCTGGACCGGAACTATTAACCATTGTTAATTCAAATTCAAACATCGCTTCCTTTACTCCGACCGTTCGGGGAACCAACAATTTCTCACTGCAAGTCAACGACGGAAGCGACATTATGGCTACTAACGTAAGGGCATTTGTCTACGCTGTAGACAAGCTATCTCAAGGCTTTGAGAATGGAACAGTCGGCACATTGGAACCTGCCTGGTGGACTTATACCAACACCTCGCCTGGATCTAATTTTACCTCCTATGTAACCAATGCTTCTGTAGCTTACGGCACAAAATCTCATTACTTAAGCGGTATTTGTTCTAGCGGATATATGATCGGCGGCATGGGTACTTCTGTTGACTCTATTTTAGCCCCCTACTCCGGAGCTTATGCTCCTGTCAATCTATCCAGCTACGCGAAAGTAAGAGTTTTCATTGACTGTCTGGACAATCCAAGCGCTCTTACCAACCAGCTGGCTCTTACTTTCATAGACGCTTCAAATGTCTGCGCGACATGGGTTTCTCATAACTATCCGCCGTCTTACACAGGGTGGACAGGCGATGGATGGTATGAAGTCAATCTGGTATGGTCAAATATGGTTCAGTCTAACGCTACAGCATCCCAGTTCAACAAGAACACAAGCGAAGGAAATCAGAGCCTTAGCTTCGACTGGACGAAAGTGGTTCAGTTTAAATTTGCTCTCGGCGCGACCGGAACAGGCGCTGGAAGAGGTTCTTACATCGTTGATGAATTGATGCTTATTAAAAAATAAGCGGTAGAATTAAATTAAATTTTTCTGGTGAGACGGGCTAAGCCCGTCTCACCTTTTTTTTATTTCTTTATGTGGATTCTTTTATGAATATTAGAGAAGCTAAACCCGCCGATTTTGAGCATTTATTGACATTTTGTTCTGATTTTAAGACATCCCCTTTTACTTTTGATCAGGATTTTCTGGCCCTATCCTCAGGAGAAATCCGGTATGTCTTTGCTGAAGAATTTATAAAGAGCAACTCTTCCACCTCTTTGATCCTCGAAGAGCATGAAGGCCCGGGGGGATTTATCACTGTCAGCATCAACTCATTACTATCCGAAGTTTTGGGCAAAAAAATCGGAAGCATTGTTTTATTGGCAGTAAAAGAACCCCTGAGAGAAAAAGGTTTTGGGAAAATGCTGCTTCAGAAAGCTGTTTCATTTTTGATTCACTCCGGCATAGAAATAGTAACAGTGGGAACGGACATCTACAACCTCCCGGCTGTAAATCTCTACGAGTCAAATGGTTTCCGCTTCAGAATGGGCTGGCATATTTTTCGGTACTTCCGCGGGAAAGCCCCTACCGAAAAGCAATTTTTCAGCTCTGTTCAATCTTACGACCCAGAGCGCCTGGCTCTTTATGCAGAGAAAATAAACCGGCCTATCTCGCTTTTGAAAGAACCATCTATTGATAAAAATAAATTTCACTCTTTTCTAACAAAAAATTTTTTAGAGAAAATCAAAAACGGAAAAAACACTGCCCTTGAATATCTTTTCGAAGAAAAGCCAGTTGGTTTTATTAATATAAACAGGGACGAAATAGCAGAAAAAACCTTGCGGTTGAAAAAAAAAGTTTACCGAATATTAGATTTGATCGAAACAGAAGAAATCCCATCTCGCAAGATCAAAACTGAAATACTTTCAGACATTATCTCTCGAAAGCAGGATGCCGCTTTATTTGAAATGTGGGTAGAAGCCGGAAATGCTGATTTAATCAAAGCCCTTGAAGAGGCGGGTTTCCGGCTTAGCTATACCGGACTGTCTTTTCATTATTCTTAATTTATTCCTTTACTTTGCTTCTTCTTTTTAAGAAAATAAAAACGCCCGGCATTAAATAAAGAACAAAAATAGAAAAAGCGAAAATAGTTAAGAACCTTCTCTCTGAACCCGTTAACTGAAAACCGGTAACTGCTGATTTTTTAGGGCGAACCGTGATCGCGGCTTCCCGTTTGAGAAGAAAGTTCATCGTATTGAGAAAGAGGTCGGCATTCCCTCCCCTTTCAAAGTAAGTATTATTGACAAAATCGGCATCGCCAAAGACTGCCATCCTCGATTCTACTGTATTAGTCGTTTCCCCATCCCGCGTGTTTAAAACGCTTTGCCTTTTCGCCCTTACTGCATAACCCAGAGATAACGGCCCCTTCAAATCTCTTTTATCAAAAGAAACCTTACCGGAAGAAATTTCGTTTCTGGATGTTTCTCCAAAGGAATTCTTTGAGCTCTTTAGCAAAGGAATGATTTCGTAAACACTGTCTTTTGGCCTCTCCTGAAGAGGCAGTTCCAATATTCCCACTGCAGTACGCATTTCTACCGGTATCCGGTTTTGTATGAGCAAAGAAGTCATTTCCCCGGGCACAAATTTCGGTATAATAGTAGTCCTGCCCAGTTGAGGATTGTAGTCCTCATCTTCAATAGCCAGATTTTCCAGATAGAAAAGGCCCATTTGCCTGAGAATGTCATTAATAGTAATGTGGGCCTGGTATTCCAGCAATACCAGTACGCTCCCGCCCTGACGCATATAATTCACAATTTTGTCCAATTCTTCCGGGAAAACCGGCTTCACCGGGTTTACAATCACAATCAGACTGCAGTCAACAGGGATTTCAGGAATAGAAAGCAAGTTCAGCTGATTTAATTTAACATTATCCTCTGAAATTTTTTCAAAAATACCTTTAAAACCATTGTTCCCACGGTCATAAGGATTGCCTTCACCATGTCCAACCAATAGATAGACATTTTTCGGTTTGCTGGCCAGAAGGCTTTTGATTGTTTTTGTAAAAACCTCTTCGCCCTTATAACTTATATCACCAGTCTCCTGATCTCTATCAAATATCTTCTTCAGATCAACAGTAATCTTGTTGCCCTGGTATTCAAATACGGCCGCTCCGCCTTCCTTTACATTATAATCAAAAGCTTTAGGGGAATTCTGAATGGGATCAATTTTCTCCAAATGAACCCGTTTATTTTTCTCAGCATAAGCTTTCAACAGATTCTCCTGATAATCCAGCAAAGGGCTCCGCATATCCGGGGACTTAAAAAGAAGAATGTTAAAATCATTTGTAATGCCCTTCAAAACAGACTTCGTTTCCTCTGAAAAGCTGTAAAGCCTTCCGCTGGTCAAATCCAGTTTCCAGGAAAGAAAGTCAGATAAAAGATAAATAAAAACCAGAATGCCAAAAACCATTCCTATCTGTAAAATCTTGTAAAATGTGGTAACCGAAGCCGATTTTTTAAAAAACCGGAGGATTTCATCTCTATTCAATATAACGTATAGAATAAAAGCCACAACAGTCAGGCCAAAACTCGCTTTTGTCACAATTGCAAACAATCCAAACACAACGTAAAGAACAATAGAGGCAACCAAAAGCCCAAGGGCAAGAAACAGAGAAAACACCTTTACTTTCATAGCCATCACTTCCAGCTTCTAGATTCTACAATATTTTTCGCAAGATAAAGCCAAAAAAAAGTTCCCATAACAAAATATAAAACATCTTTCAACCGTATCAATCCAACCGCAAATTGATAATAATGGCCGGAATAAGAAACATCTTTTAAGAATTTCAGCCATTCCACCGTATCCGCGAAGAAAGCGGTAATAAAGAAGATCAAAAATAACGCAAATGAGACAAGGCCTACAATGACATAATTCTCGGTCAAAGAAGACGCAAAAATCCCAATAGAAATAAAAAAGGCCAGTGAAAAAATTAAGCCCAGAAAGCCGCTTAAAATAGCGCCCCATTCAACAGAAACATAAAATCCCAATACAAATGGATAAACCAGAAGAATAAGCGCCCCAACGCTGGAAAAAGTCAGGACACCAAGAAATTTCCCCCCTATTATTTCCCATACGGAAACAGGCGAAGTCAAAAGGAGCTCATAAACTCCCAGTTTTTTATCTTCAGCCAAAATCCGTAAAGTAAGAAGCGGCATTAAAAACAAGAAAAGCGTATTCATCACAGCAAAAAAAGGCGCAAAATCACTGGTGTTTTGAACTCCCAGAAAATAAAGACAAAACATTAAACCCGCGAAGAATAAATAAAACGAAAGCAAGGTATAACCCAGAGGAGAAGTAAAATAAACCTTCAGCTCTTTTTTATAGACCGCGAACATGTTTGATCCTCCCCTATTGCACCAGCTTGATAAAAACGTCTTCCAGGGAAGAGCTTTTCATTCCCAGCTCCAATATCCCGGCACCGCATCCAACCAGAACCTTCGCGACTTCTTCCCTCACATCCTTCTCGGCCGCAATAGTAACAGCATTGCCCTTCATTTGAACGCTTTTTACACCCTTTAACCCTTTGAGCAAATCAGGAATATTCTCCTGATTTCTGGCTATCTGAGCTGAAATTACCGTATCGCTAAAATGCTCTCTCTTTAAATTATCGATAGAATCAGATACAAGAATTTTCCCATTATGAATGATTATGGCTTTTTCGCAGATTTCACTGGCTTCAGCCAGAAGATGCGTAGATAGAATAATGGTCCTTTTCTCTTCATGAGATAGTTTTTTGATGAGATTACGGATATCAATCACTTGAAGTGGGTCCAGTCCCACTGTCGGCTCATCCAGAATCAATACTTTGGGGGAGTTGACAATGCTTTGTGCAATCCCTACCCTCTGTTTAAGCCCTTTCGATAAAAAACCTATAAGTGTATTTCTTCTCTCTTTTAAATCGGTGAGCTCAATTGCCTTTTCGACCTGTTTTTTCAAATTCCCTTTTTCTACCGCGCGCAACTCCGCGACAAAAGAAAGAAATTCAAAAACCGTCAATTCGGGATAAAGCGGGGGATTCTCAGGCAAATAGCCTATTCTTGATTTGACTTTGCGCGGTTCTTCAAATAAATCTAAACCGTCAATGGTAGCTTCCCCTTCTAAAGGTGTAATAAAACCCGTGATAATACGCATCGTCGTAGTTTTTCCGGCCCCATTCGGTCCGAGAAAGGCTACAACCTCTCCCTCTCCTACTTCAAAACCAATATGGTCCAGAGCTAAAAACTTACCATAATACTGGACAACATTTTTCACATGAATCATAAGCTTTTTGTATCCCCTCTTGGCTCAAGCGACACTCTTAATTAAAAATGAATCCTGATACCTAACCTAAGGGCAAAATTAATATTCAATGTAGGAATAAATGTCAACATCGGAGCAAATTCCCCAAATATCTCAAACTTATCTAAAGGCCAGAGTTGAAGCCCAATGGGCAATCTCGCCCCTATATCAATGGCCGATGTCTGTCCACCTGTTGCGATACCAAGGTATCCGCCAATTCCCAGATAATAATCTAAAGCTCCTCCGAGATGATTGTTGATCACCCACCAGTCACAGCTCACCCCTATTCTTGAAGCCTGCTCCGCCAACATCCACTCCAGTCCAAGAACCGGGAAATTTCCAAACTTGAGCGTCAGTCCAATACCGCCGCCAAAACTACCCGTTCCGCTTCCTATTAAATTTCCATAAATACCGACTGCATTTAAACCATTGGCAAACAATCCCGCTGAAGTGGAAAGCAACACAATAGTCATTGCCAACCATAACTTTTTGAAAAAATTCATCTTACATCTCCTTCTTTCTTGCTTTGTTAAAAAGCGACTTATTTTAATAAAACAGATACGAAAAGTCAAATTTGACCAGCCTTTGCTTTAGACAAGGCCGAAACCACTTCTTCCAGACGCATACCATGAGAAGCTTTTACAAGGATAGTATCGCCCTTTTGTGTCAACTCCACGGCCTTCCGGATCAATTCTTCCCTGGTTTCAAACCAGAAAGCCTTTGTCCCGCCTTTCAGGGCCTCGTCCGCTATGGCCTTCGCACAATGCCCCGTGGTTAAAACCAGATCAGCGCATCTGTTCTGCGCTATATAATGTCCCACCAGAATATGCAGTTCTTCTGATAAATGCCCCAGTTCCAGCATATCCGCTAAAATCGCTATTTTTCGCCCCTCTGCCTTTTTTAAAAGAGAAAGGCCCGCTATCACAGAAGAAGGATTGGCATTGTAACAATCGTCAATAATAACCATGTCCCCCTCAATGACATGGAATCTTCCGGGAATAGGCTGAAACGAAGCGGCCGCATCAACCCTATCACCCACACTGACTTTGTAAAATTCTGCCACTTTCAGGGCAGCCGCCAGGTTTGCCAGATTATGCTCGCCGGCCAAAGAAAAATCAAATTCCATTCCCTGGTAAGAAAGACGATAACCCTTGATCCCTTTGTCCTGGACCACTTTTAAATCCGACCCGCCAAAATCCAGTATCTCACATGGTGCAAGCATTTTTAAATATTGAAAATACGAATCATCCCGGTTGAGAAAACTAAAGCAGTGGCTGTCCATTCCAAAGAACAATTCGGCTTTTGCCTGAGCGATTGCCTCAAGACTTCCCAGATTACCGATATGGGCATAGCCAATATTAGTAATTAGCCCTACTAAAGGATTTACCATCAGAGAAAGTTTTTTGATTTCCCCGGAATGGTTCATTCCCATCTCCAGCACTATGACCCGTGTATCGAAGGGCGCGCTTAAAATCGTTAAAGGAAGGCCAATTTCATTGTTAAAATTCTTCTGCGCTGTGTGTGCCGGATATTTTTTAGAAAGCATCCGCACCATTAACTCTCTGGTAGTCGTTTTGCCTGAACTCCCAGTAATGGCAATAATGCTCGAAAAAATCGTGTTCTTGTAGGAATGCGCTAAATCCGCAAGGGCGGCATTAGTATTTTTGACGAGAAACACAAATCCTTCTCGAAGGATTTGCTTTACTTTTTTCCCATAAGCTTTTTCTGCAATAAAAAAACGAACGCCTTTATCAAAACATTCTTTAATAAAATTATGCCCGTCAAATCTTTCTCCCTTTATCGCAATAAAACATTGATCTTTTTGAACTGTTCTGGAATCAATAGAAAAACCAAGAAACTCCTTTGTTAGAGGAAAACCAATTTTACTCGTCTTAATTTTCAAGGCTTTCTCCAGAAAATTAACATCAAACATAAAAATACCCTCAAATTAGTGTAAAGTCAAAAAGCACAAGTTTCAAGTTACAAACCATTTTAGCTGAAAGAAAAAAACCTATTTACTTTTTTCGTTTTTCCCCTTAAAATATTATAGCTTCTAAAGAATAAGAATCAACACTGGTATCTATATCGAAAATTTTTATTAGGAATGAAGAACGGAGGAAAGGCATGCAATTAAGCAGGCTGCATAGAGTTAGTGATTATGAATGGATGATACCAAAGCATGACAGTATGAATTGCGACGGTCATATTATTGGCAGTCAAAAAATAGTGGAAGCAATGGATGAGAAAATTTACGAGCAACTGAAGAACATCGCGTCTCTCCCCGGCATTTTAGAAAAAGCGGTTGTCCTGCCGGATGCCCATATTGGCTACGGTTTCCCTATCGGCTCCGTTGCCGCTTTTGATAAAAGCGACGGAATAGTTTGCGTCGGAGGCGTGGGTTTTGATATCAATTGCGGCGTGCGAATGGTAACAACTAATCTCATTTATCAAGACATAGAAAAAAAAGTAGAAGCCCTGATTAAAGCTTTCTTCAAGGTAGTCCCCTGCGGAGTAGGCGCTGTCAGCAAAATTAAGCTGTCAAAAAAGGAAATGCTGGAAGTTCTGGAAAAAGGGGCAAGCTGGGTTATTCGCCAGCGCGGGATGGGAAGAGAAGAAGAGCTGGATTTTCTTGAAGACAGAGGAGAAATAGAAGGCGCGGACCCGGAAGCGGTAAGCGAAGAGGCGTTAAAAAGAGAAAAATATCAGCTGGGTACTCTGGGTTCTGGAAATCATTATTTAGAATTGCAGGTTGTGGAAGAAGTTTTTGACATAGAAAAAGCCAGAGTTTTCGGGCTTTTTAAAAATCAAGTGGTAGTGACCTTTCATACCGGATCACGAGGCCTGGGCCATCAGGTAGGAACAGATTACCTGCAGATTTTTGCCGACTCAGCGAAAAAGCACAAAATTTCCGTAAAAGATAAAGAACTTCTCTATGCCCCTGTTCATTCAGAGGAAGGTAAACTTTATTTCGGCGCAGTGAAAGCCGCTTCCAATTTTGCTTTCGCGAACCGCCAGATCATCAGTCATTATGTCCAGGAAGTTTTTAATGAAGTAATCAAGGACGTGGAGACAAACACGATGTACGATATGGGGCATAATACTATCAAGGAAGAAACCCACAAAATTGGTTCTTCCAGAAAGAAGGTAATTGTCCATCGCAAAGGCAGTACCAGAAATTTTTCGGGTAAAATGCATGAGACAGCAAAACCTTATAAAGTTTCAGGACAACCCGTGATTGCAGGCGGCTCTATGGGAACCGCAAGCTATGTATTAGTCAGTAAAGAAGATGCTTTAGAAAAGACTTTTGGTTCCACTATTCACGGAGCCGGCAGGATTCTGTCACGCAATGAGGCAAGAAAGTTTTTTGACTATGAAACTTTGCTCAAAGAAATGGAAAACAAAAAAATTTTTCTCAAAGCAAAAAGCAAGGAAAGTGTCGTTGAAGAAGCCCCCTCTGCTTACAAAGACATAGAGGAAGTAGTTCTCTCTATCACAAAAGCCAATCTGTCTCAACGGGTAGCGCGGCTCCGCCCAATTGGTGTAATGAAAGGATAATAGGCATGCCGCAAAATATCTTACATTTTTTCTTCCGTTCTCATTGTTTATCATGCGGAAAAACGCTTGACGGATCAAACATTTTAATCTGCGGCCGTTGCGTCTCTCATTTAAAAAGTATTCAAGAACAATCTGAAGGCATCTGTCCTAAATGCTGTGGCAGGCTTTACAATTCCGCCGCTAAAGATTGCTTCCAATGCTCTTATTATAACTTTGACTTTGAGAAAAACACTTCTATTTATTATTACAAAGAACCCGTCCTGAAAGAGCTGATGCATCTCTTTAAATTTGAATCGAACAGGCGTGCTGGTGAAAGACTGGCTTCCTTACTCAAGGAAAAAATCACTGCCTTTTTAAATACCAATGCTTTTGATATTATAATTTCCACTCCTGTTTCCTCAGAAAGCTTCAGAAAAAGAGGCTATAATCAGGTAGAATTTATTTTAGAAAAATGCGGCATCCCTTTTTTGAGCATTCTCAAGAGAAAAACAGGCTCTCCCCATCAAATGGAACTTTCCGCTCAGGAGCGAAGGGTTACTATCAGAGGACAGTATGTAATGAACAAAAACGCCGTTCAATGTATAGAAAATAAGAGTATTCTGCTCATAGACGATATTTTTACAACTGGAAGCACGTTAAACGAAATCAGCGGATTGCTTAAAAGAAATAAAGCATCTTCTGTTTCCGCGTTGACTTTTTTTAGAGATTAATTTAGATTTGCCAAATAGGATTTAGGAAATTTGGTTTTTTTCCGATACTCTCAAGGGATTCTGAAAAGGATTTTTATCATGAGTAAATTTGATAATATTATTAAAGCACTGGGGAAAGAAGATACTATTACACCTGATCAAATCCAGAAAATCATGGAAAATCAGGAGAAAATGAACGATTTAAGCGATCTTTCCAATATACCAGCGGAAAACATGGAAAATATAGAAAAGCTTATCAATGGAAGCGCCTTTGATAAAAATTCCGACGGAAAGGCCATTGAAGCCATCAAAGATTTGCAGGAAATAGATCCTGAAGTTCTGAAAGAACTCGAAGATATGGACTCACCCCCTCCAGAAATGTCAGAACTTTCCATGCAATTGCAGACTAAAAACTACTCCGATTTAATGGAAAATCCGGAAGGGGAAGATGAGGGAATAGAAGGGCCGTCCGCCCAAGAAGAGGAAAGCCCTTCCGAAGATATTCTTCAGCCCAGGTTCCGGGAAATGCCTTCTTATCAAAACGAAGCGGAAAACCCGTCAGAAGAGCCGGCAATACCGGAAGAAACAGCCGCTCCTGAGCTGCCGGAAGAAAGTATAGATATCGCTCCAGAAAAAGAAGAAACTTTGGTTCCGGAACAAACTTTGCCTGAAGAACCAAAAGCTTCAGAAGAAATTCCATTTCTGGACAATTTCCCGGAAATGCCGGAAAGCCCGCCAGAAAATCCACCGGAAACACCTGTTCCTTCTTTTGAAAGCTTTGATATGCCGAATTTTGAAGCTTCTCCTCCGGAAGAAAGCAAAACTACTGAACCGGAAGATTTGGGGGGTCTTTTAGACATCTCTAATTCCCCGTTTGAGCCAAATGAACAAAAAGAAGTCGAAATGCATGAATTTACCGATATTTCGGAGCAAATTGGACTCATGGAACCAACCAAGAAAGTAACTTTTTCAGAAATATCAGAGCCAATAGCAAAAACCGGAGAAGGCGGGAAATTAGAAATAGACCATGAAAAAGTTCAAAAAATCCGAAACAGAATCAATAAATTCGCGGATCCGCTTCTGAGAAAAAAAGTAAGACAGGCTATACTGGAATCAAAGGTCCCTGAAGACGCGATGCAGCAATTGATCGCTATGGTCATTCTAAATCAGAGCGAAGAAACCATTAAATCTTTTGTGGACAATTACATCCCGGACAGTGAGTTACAGGAAAAGAGAAAAGAAGCGGAGAAAAAGCCGGAAGACTTCGCAAAATCTAAGCGAAAGGTCATTTACGCGGATGATATCAAACGCGGCAAGGATGTAGCAAAAGAATTCCGGCATGTCTCTCAATCTTTCACTTTTGTTATGATTCTGTTTGTCGCTTTCGGGTTGATCAGCTGGCTTTTCATCTGGACGCCGACCCGAGCAGGAATGAATTATCGGCAGGGACTCGCTGCTATAAAAAGAGACGATTACAGGACCGCGGAAACAAAATTTGAAATGGGAAAAAGAATTGGCAGATTCAGCACAAAGTGGGCAAACATTTATGCCAATGCTTATGTAGGTAAAAAGCTCTTTGATCAGGCCAAGAAGAAATTTGTAGAAGCTTTAGATTATAATCCTATAGATCAAGAAACTATTTTTAATTTTGCTCAGTTTTACAAAACCATTTATCCTCCTCAGTTTGAAGAAGCCATCAAACTTTATGAACGTCTTTTTAAAAGATCACCCGAAAATTTTGAGTATCTGGATAAAGTGGGCACAACTTTAGTTGAATGGGGAGACAGGGTTTCTACCCCGGAAGAGCGGTCCGGGCATTACGAAGAGGCTGACCGGCTATATGGAAGTTATATCAACAAGAATCCAAAACATATAGGTAGTTATTACCGAATGCTGGATATTGCGTTACGGCTAAAACAAAAAGAAAGGATTGATCAAATTTTCGATATTATTGATAAAATCAATAAAAGGGCGGTGAATGCAAAAAGCCTCACCGATCTGGCAAGATACTACAATAACGATAGACGTTTAGATAGAGCAAAATTAGTCTTTCACAAACTGATGTCCGCGAATCCTCAATACGATGAATCGCATTACGAATACGCGAGATACCTCACCCTTAACATGGATTACCTGAAAGCGATTCAGGCCGTTTCAAACGCCATTCGCCTCAATGAAACAAACGCCAAAGCCTTAAATCTCCTGGGTGAAATCTATTACATCAACGAAAAAATACCCAACCATAAACTTATGGCAAAACAGCTCTTTGACAACGCTATCCGTGTCAATCCGAATTACTACAAACCTTACGCCAATGTTGGGCATATTTATTTTTACAACAATCTGGATTTTTCCGACCCTGAAGCGGCTCTGGCAAAAGCCTTTGATAGCTACAGGACAGCTAAACTGCTTTTAATTCAATCCGGACAGGACATAAAAGACCCCGTTCTTTTTTATAACCTCGGGTGGCTTTACTATAAATACAAAGACTATGAATCCGCTTTCAATGAATTTGCTGAAAATTACATTGACGAGCCTTACAACCCTTCTCTTTCTTATAATTTAGCCAACACTTATTACCATCTGGGCAAACTGGACCTGGCTGAAGTTCAGTATTTAAAGTCTATTGAATACTACGAAGCTATGTCAAAGAGAATTGATTATGTTAATCCTACGTCTGAAAAGCACCAGGAAATTTTTATGCAGCTTTCCAGAAATTATAATAACCGGGGAGTGGTTTACGCAGCAATGGCAAAGAGAAATAAAAAATCCGCCGCTTTTTATGAACAGAAAGCCCTGCTCGATTTTTACAAATCAAAGGACACCGCAAATAAAATCAATACAGTTTACAACTTCGCGGAGTATAACCTGAAAACCATTCTGAATAAAAAAATCACAAAACGAACGACCGCTTTTGATGAGCAGCTCCTACAGCACACGACTCTGAAGAACTTGATGGAAGAATTTAAACAAAAACTTATTTCAACTATCTAAGGTCTTTGAGTTCCCTATCCATTTCCCTGCGGATATCCTTTTCTCGAAGAGATTGGCGCTTATCGTACATCTTTTTCCCCTTAGCAAGGCCCAATAAAAGCTTTGCGTATCTGCCTTTAATATAGACTTTCAAAGGAACCAGCGCCCCTCCTTTCTGATCTAAAAGATGAGCCAATTTCAAAATTTCCTTCTTGTGAAGAAGAAGCCGACGGATTCGCAGCGGCTCATGATTAAATATATTGCCGAATCCATAAGGGCTGATATGCAGATTGTGAACCCGAGCCTCTCCATTCCGAATCATAACAAAACTATCTTTCAAATTGATAGAATGGTCTCTAATAGATTTAATTTCCGTGCCTTTCAATTCTATTCCAGCTTCAATCGTATCCAAAATCTCAAAATCATGATAAGCCTTTTTATTTTGCGACACTTCTAAAATTTTTTTTTCACTCATAAAACCTACTGAATTTCTCCATAACCCGCATGGGGATTTTGTAGAGGCAGCACAATTTCGCCAAACTGCCTTTCGAAATTAGCAATATTGTTATTAATAGCCAGCAGAAAGTTCTTGGCGTTTTTCGGCGTCATAATGATCCTCGCTATCACTTTTGCCTCCTGCTTTCCCGGCAAAATTCTCGCAAAATCAATCACAAATTCTTCCGGAGAATGAGACACAATAGCAAAGTTTGAATAATTCACGGCATGATCATCAGCCGGAAGCTCAATTTTTAAATTTCTCTGCTCCGCCGCCTTGCTTTCAGCCATAAAAACCTCCATTTTTTTATATTTATTATATTAAACAACTCTACCTATAAAATCAAGTTCAAAATCATTAAAGTGAATCGCATTTTGACAAAATTGTTTTTTTTCCTTAAAATATCTCTCTTAAAATCATTTGTGCTACAGCAAAAGGAAAATTTTTGGGAGAAGAATTCATGTTGAAAGAATTGGTCGCAAGAAACAATCCTTATCAAGCAGAAAAGGCACTCAAAGAAGCTTTTAAAGAAATTTTACAGGACAAATGGATTTTAGACGCTTTGTTTTATGATTCCCTTTTCAATAGACTAATAGGAGTGGCCAATTTACCGTATAAAGCCCCTGTTGTCCTGGAGCTTTTAAAAAATGCAGAAATAGCGCTCTTTTTAACTGAATGCGTAGAAAAGAATGGCTCCATTCTACTTGTTTACCAAAATTACTCTATCAGATTGGCGGCAAAAGAGAAAAATCAGATAAAAGATTTACTTATTCCTGAGAACCTAAAAAAAATCATTTTAGAACTATTGGAAAGCGTAGAAAATTGGGCTGGCATCCTGAATGAAAAAGGGGAACACGTCATCGATCTGAAGACCCCTTCGCCAGGGCCGCACTTTTTTGTTAATCTTTTAATAGGCAATAGAATAAATCATTCTTACCCGCTTCAGACAACCCCTAAAAGCGTAGTAGACCGGCTGGGAAGGGGTAGTTTCCGCTCCCATGCCGCGACTCAAGTCCTGGCAACCCGCTGGGATATGCGCCAGGAAGAGAATGGATTTCCCGCCAATCGTCAATTCTACCTGGTAGAAAAAGGCAAAAAGATATTTTATTCCGCGGATCCATTGGGGGAAAATATTGAAAGCGCGACTTGTATTCATTCTCAAAATCACACCACCATCCAATATAAAACCATGTGCGGTTTAGAGATAAAAAGGCTTGTCTTTATTTTGCCGCAAGCGGACGGGCTCCCTATTGCCACTGAAGCGCAAAGGATAGAGATAAAAAATAACAGCGGATCCCCCAGAAATTTAAGGCTGATTTATACCGGTATGTTTGGAAGCGCCAAACCGCCGGCTCTTTTTGAAGATGTTCTTTATAGCAATATTATCATGCAGGCAAGAATTTTACAGGACGAAAGCAATTCTATTGTAGCTATTTCACCAGAAAACTACTCTAGCTTTGACAAGGAAGATATCCGTTTTCATTCCATGCTCGTACATACAAAGGAAGGCTTTCGGTTTCCAACGGAATTTTGCACAAACTACAATGAATTTGTCGGAACCGGGACCCTGGAAAACCCGGAAAGTTTAGTTCGTTTAGACAATTCCCTTTACCGAAAAGGCCCCGGATTTTTTGCCTTAGCAAGTGAAATTAATTTGGAAAAGGATGGCCTTTCTACAGCAGATCAATTTACCGGCCTGACCTCCAAAAAAGGAAATCCTCATTTTACATTAGACTCCTTTAAAGAAGAAATTGAAAACCTGGTCACCCGGTTTTCCAAAAAAGAGGATCTCGAAAAGGCACTGTATGAAAATATTCAGTTTTTTGTAGATTATTCCCGTTTTATTGAATTGAAATCTTCTGATAATGTCTTCAACACTTATTTTAATAAAAATCTACCTTTCCAGGTATTTTATCAAACTTTTGTTTCCAGATCTTTCTGCCAGACTCAGAAAGGTTACCGGGAAATTGGCTTCAGGGAAATCCAGGATATTTACGCCACTATGTATTATTTTGTGAGTATTGATAAAAAGGATTTTGTGAAAGGGCTTTTAAAAGAGTGGTGCGCAAAAGTATTTGAGTTTGGTTATGCCTATCACAATTTTTTCTGGGAAGGCAAAGAACCCGGGAAATGGTCCGATGATGCCCTCTGGTTGATTCAGGCAGTTTACCGCTATATTAATCTTTCAGGTGATATTGGTTTCTTAGATGAGGAATGCCCCATTGCGGGAACTGTTCCTGAAAAGAAAAGAAAAGTTTATGAAACTATGAAGGCCATCTTACGCTATTCCGGAGAAATTTCTATAGGAAAACATGGCATTCCTCTCTTAGACAATGCCGACTGGAATGACTGTTTGAAGTTAGACAGGAATTTTATTGATGGAATTACAAAAGAAAAGCTTTACTCAAAACAGATTGAAAACGACAAGGGGCCTGAGAAACCCTTTGAAAGCGATTATTCTGAAAGCGTTATGAATGGTTTTCTGTTAAAGCTGGCCATTGATCAAACTCTTTATCTATCAAAAGAGAAAGGCGATAAAGAATACGAAAGATACCTTTCTCAATTATCCGAAAAAATTTATGACAATCTTCAAAAACATGCGTGGAAAGGAGATTTTTTCGCCCGGATTCTTTTCAACCGCTATAAAAACAATGAGTACACTTACCTGGGAGCAAAAGGCGATCATCTTTCGTCCGATCCTAAAATAGATGGTTCTTATTTCATTAATTCATTCAGCTGGGCAATTCTTTCTCACTCTGCTACTGAAGAACAAATTGAAATTATTTTGAACACGCTGGAATCTGTCCTAAAAACTCCTTTTGGCATTAAACTTATGAGCCCAACTAACCTGAATTTAATCTCCGAAAGTACTGCCGCTGGAGAATACTTTCCTGGAGACCGTGAAAATGGGGCTGTGTTTAAGCATGCCTCTATGATGGCCACATCGGCAATGTTTAAAGCGGCAAAGGAAGTGAAGAGGAGAGAACTGGCTATCAGGCTTTCGCGCCTTGCTTACTGGATGGTGGACCTTGTATTGCCTTACAAAACACTGCAAAATCCATACGTTACATGCGGCAACCCCAGATTCTGCACGCAGTACAATAACAGTGAAACTGGTGAAAATATTGGGCCTATGCTTTCCGGAACCTCTACATGGCTTATCCTGACGTTTTTAAGCGCTTTTGGAGTTGAGTACACCAGGCAAGGAATATTATGTGATCCGATTCTAAAAGAAGAAGAAAAAACGCTGGAATACACTGTCCATGCAAATAAGACTTCCTATCACTTCAAAATATCAAAACCGGCTGGTTTTTACCGAATTGCCGACAGTGTCTATTCTGTACAAATTGACGATAAAAAGAATGATAGCAATAAGATTCCGCTTCTGGACGATCAAAAAGCCCATTTTGTAGAAATTTGTTTTGAGTAAAACAAAAAAAACAAATTTCTATTGACAAAAAGCAATTCTGTGTCATAATATTAAGAATTCTTAATAATTTAGGCGTCAAAGCCTTATTCTACTCATCACGGGTTTTGGCCAAAGGAGATAAGCGTGAGTAAGACAGATGCGCCCGCTTTAAAAAAACTCCAGAGCGAGCTAAAAAAAAGCAAAGAAATGGAAAAACGATTGAACGCTTCTCTTCAAGAAAAAGAAATACTTCTTAAAGAAATACATCACCGGGTTAAGAATAACCTCCAGATTATTTCCAGCCTTATTTCCCTCCAGTCACAGTATGTCCAGGACCAAAAAATGCTTACCATCTTCCGGGACAGCGAAAGCCGCATCCGGTCTATTGCCCTCATCCATGAAAACCTTTATCAATCTCAAAATTTGAAAAAAATTGAAATGAGAGAATATATCTCAAATCTTACCGAAGAATTGTTTTATTCCTATGGGCAGGATGCTGAGAAAATCAAAATGGATGCGGAAATAGATGATATTGAGATGAGCATTGAAGCCGCCATTCCTTGCGGATTAATAATAACCGAATTGATTTCGAATTGCCTAAAACATGCTTTTCCCCTTGAGACAGCAGGTTTTATTCAAATTGAACTCAAGAAAGAAATTGACAATCTTTTTGTGCTCAAAATTCAGGACAATGGCGTTGGCTTTCCGAAAAACATAGACTTGAATTTGATTCATTCCCTTGGCCTGAAACTAGTAAAAAGCTTATCAAAACAGCTAAAAGGACAACTGCAGATGACCAGCCCGATCTTTAATAAAAAAGGCTCCGAATTCAAGATCACTTTTTCGGAATAATTTTAGAATTATAGTTTTTTCTGAATCTCAGAAAGAAAAGTGATCGCTTCCAGCGGAGTCATCCGGTTCAAATCCAGGTTTTTTATTCTATCTATCCAGCTTTTGTAAATATTATCGGGAAACAAGTCAAATTGAGGGCTATCTTCAATGCGGCTCTTCGCGGCGCTTCCTTCTGTCTCAAGGGCTTTCAATATTATTTTTGCCCTTTCAATAATCTCCGAAGGCAAACCCGCAAGCTTCGCCACATAAATGCCATAGCTTCTATCGGCAGAACCGGGGATCACTTTCCGTAAGAAAACCAGTTCATCCTGATACTCACGAACAGCTACACTTAAATTCTTTATTCCTTTTTTTTCACCCAATTCTGTCAATTCATGGTAATGCGTGGCAAAAAGCGTCTTGCCGCCGCGGGCTTTATTTTTCTGCAGGTATTCCAGCACTGCCCACGCGATTGAGAGGCCATCATAAGTCGATGTCCCGCGACCCAGTTCATCCATAATAATCAAGCTTTTTTCTGTTGAATTTTTTAATATATTAGCCGCCTCCTGCATTTCCACCAGAAAGGTTGACCGGCCCTGCGAAAGGTTGTCAGAAGCGCCAATACGGGTAAAAATCTTATCCACTATTCCTATCTTTGCCTCTCTGGCTGGAATATAACTTCCCATCTGGGCCATCACGGCAATGAGGGCATTCTGACGAAGGTAGGTTGACTTCCCCGCCATATTCGGCCCTGTAATGATTAATATCCTGTTTTCGTCTTCATCCAGATGAGCATCATTAGGCACAAAAAGATTTTGCCCCATAAATTTCTCTACTACTGGATGCCTGCCTTCCACAACGTGAAAATCTCCCGATTCGTCCAGGGATGGCTTTGCATAACGATTTTCTTTTGCTTTAACGGCCAGATTGGAATAAACATCGGCTAAGGCGGCCGCATACGCCGTCTTTTGTATCAAGGAAACACTCTTCGCCGTTTCATCCTGAATGTGCTCAAATATTTCTTGCTCTAATTTTCCGATTCTCTCATCTGCAGAAGCAATCTTCGCTTCATATTCCGAAAGCTCCGGGATTGTAAAACGCTCCGCGTTAACCAGGGTTTGTTTTTTAATATAATCAGCGGGCACGCTCGACAGATTGGCTTTGCTGATTTCTATGAAGTAGCCAAAGATATTGTTATAGCGAATTTTGAGCGAAGTAATTCTGGTTCTCTCCCTTTCCCTGTTCTGAAGCTCCAGAATCCAATCTTTCCCATCCTTTCGCAGCTTCCTTAAGCTGTCTAATTCCTGGGAAAAACTGGTTTGAACCACCTCTCCACCAAAGGTCGATGAAGGCTCCGGTAAAATCGCCCGGTCAATTAAATCGGATACAAAAGATAGATCATCTATCTGTCCGGCCAATCGCCCAAAAGCGCTTTTTGCTAAAAGCAGATTTTTTAACTCCAATGAAGCCCGAAGAGACCTGGACAAAGCCGGCAAATCTCTGGGAATCGCTTTCTTAAGAGAAATACGAGCGGCCAGCCTTTCCAGATCGCCCATTTTTCTCAACACCTCTCTAATCTGTGCCGTAAGAAGCGCATCTTCAAAGAAAGCCTCTACATTATTCTGCCTTTCATACAGGGCCTGAATATCCGTCAGAGGCATAAGCAGCCATCTGCGGAGGAGCCTGCCGCCCATCGGAGTAACTGTTCCATCCAGCACTTCCAGCAAAGTGAATTTTTTACTCCCATCCTGCATGTTTTTGGCCAATTCAAGATTTCTCATCGTAAAGTCGTCTATCTCTACAATTGCGTTGCTCAAAGTTTGAAAACGCGCGAGCAGAGAAGGAATTTTCTCAGTGAAAGCGCCGCTGTCACGCTGTGTTTCGCCTAGATAGCGAAGAGCCGCCGAAATGCTTTTGGTCAAAAAACGGCCTTTTGCTAATGAAGAAAACAGGTTTGATTCTTCCGTAGATTTTAGAAAACGGGAAAGAAAATCGGGATCAAAATACCATTCGGGAAAAGCGTCCGATAGAATCCCTGACTTTTGAATTTGTTCAAAAATCAGCGGATACCCTTCTTTGAGGCCATCATTATAAATCAATTCTGAAGGAGAAAACCGGCCCAGTTCATCTTGAAACACTCTCAAAAAATCAGGCATCTGCACCGAGTAAACACCGTAAAAATCTTCGGTAGAAATATCCACAAAGCAGATCCCCATCTCACCTTTTGAAGCATAAAGTGCGCAGAGAAAATTATTTTGAGGATCCTTGATATACTGATCATCCAAAAGAGTCCCGGGAGTAATGATGCTGACAATATCCCTTTTCACCAATCCCTTTGCTAAAGCCGGATTTTCCATTTGTTCACAGACTGCCACCTTCTTCCCAGCGGCAATCAGCTTCTGGATGTACTGAGTCGCAGCATGGTAAGGAAAACCGCACATCGGCATATCTTTTCTGGAGGTCAACGCGATATGAAGAATCTCTGCCGCTTCCCTGGCATCTTCATAAAACATCTCATAAAAATCCCCCAACCGAAAGAGCAATATTTTATCCTTATGCCGGGACTTGATTTCATGGTATTGCCTTTCCATAGGAGTTAAAGTGGAGGGTTGAAGTGGGTTTTTATCGCTATCCGTCATTTTGCCATTCCTTTAAACATAAGCTGAATAGCTTACAGCAGAATATTTTAAACAGAAAATCCCAATTAGTCAATTGACAGGCTATTCAATATGGCTTTTCTAAAAGAATTCAGGGCCTTTTCCGAAGAGTTCACCCTCCAATCTAATTCTTTGTTTTTGTTAAACCAGATAAACATCTGAACAGAAGTATAAGCTGTTTTCATTTTTAAAAAAGCATCCTCAATCCATTCAGCTTTCCCTTTATTTTTATAGAGGAATTCACCACTACTCATCTCCGCTAAAATAATAGGTTTTTTTGATAATGCCAGCATCTCCTGATAGGGTTTTAAGAAACAATCGTCAAAACTCTGGTAAGGCCTCTCTTTTCCCCATGGGTCTTTTGGGTACCAATTATAGCCGTCTATCGCCAGCCAATCCACATATTCTTCGCCTGGCCAATAAAGGCGAATAGCGTTCCAGCTATCTAACGGCACATCTATGGCAGGCCCATGAGCGCACCAGACCCACTCTATGTTTTCGGCTTTTGCTTTTCTCACTCTATCAACCACATAAATCCAGGCTTTTTTTATTTTTTCCGCTCCACCATTTTCGCCTCCATTCTTCTTCCCACCCCAGGTATACCATCCGCCGTTAAATTCGTGCAAGAAACGGACCAGGACTCTTTTTCCCCATTTCTTCGCGTCTTCGGCAAATTGATCAATATAATCATTATATTTCCCCTGGAGGACATCATCCAGTCCCGTTTCGCTCTCATCACAAAGCCTGGAATGATTTGGGTCAACAGAGGGCCAGAAAAGCTCCCAGGTAACCATCGGCAGAGAACCATGCCTACCCGCTATCTCACAATCCGCTGCCGGGAAAGCATCCTCCCAGCTAATAAACCACATAATAGCGGCCACTTTCTGCCCTATTAGTTTCTCATAAGAAACTATGCCTGTTTCCCCATTTTCAGGAAATTTTGCTTCTTCCTCATCCGTAAAAGCGCCAATCATTACCGTCATTCTTCATCCTCCTGTTTTCTTGCCGGCTGATTCCCGCACTACCAATTCTGTATTGATAAAAACAGGCGCATCTAAGGTGTTCTCATCCAGCATCTCAAAAATAAGATTTGCCGCTATGTTTCCAATTTCACCGTAGCGAATAGTAGTCAAGGCAGGAGTAATCATAGAAGCGGCAGGAATATCATCAAACCCCACTACTGCGACCTCGTCGGGAATTTTAACACCCATTTCATGAAAAGCGTTAATAGCCCCCATTGCCATCTCGTCATTCGCGGAAAAAATAGCTTCCGGCAAATCTTTCTTTTCGACCAGCTCCTTTATCAAATGATACGACGCTTCTTCCCGAAAGCCAGCCATAAGCACCCTTCTGGGATTGTAGGGAATATGATAGGCTTCCAAAGCCTTACGGTATCCTTCAAAGCGCTGCTGATTATCATAAGATGATGTGTTTCCGCTTAAAAAAGCAATATCTTTATAGCCCTGCCGGATTAAATACTCTACTGCTTGATAAGCGCCCTTAGAATTGTCCAGATGAATAATTCTAACATAATGCTTCTTTTCCTTTGGTAAAGACAATAAAACAGGCCTATCCATTAATACAATAGGAGTGTTCTCAGAAATCCTTAGAATAAAATCTTCCGTCAACATTTCCGAATTGAAGATAATGCCGGCATCTACCCACCTTTCCGATAGAAGATTGAAATTAGTTTTTTGTTCTTCATTAACCGTTGTAACAATCAAACCATACCCTTTTCTTAACCCTCTTTGAACTCCCTGAATCATTCTGCCGTAATAAGGCCCGGCAATTCCTTCCATAAATACGCCAATCATATTTGTTTTTCTTCTTTTCAGATTCTTTGCCGCCCCACTGGGATGATAATTCAGTTTTTTTACCGCTTCCAGAATTCTTTTTTTTGTTTCTTCACTGATCTCCGGACGGTTA
Organism: Brevinematales bacterium; assembly: GCA_020052515.1. Classification (GTDB taxonomy): domain Bacteria; phylum Spirochaetota; class Brevinematia; order Brevinematales; family JAOACQ01; genus JAGVOW01. Next base: position 43,626 of record JAGVOW010000107.1, read on the forward strand.
TTCATAGCATAAGAAACCGCCGCAATGGAAACACCCGCTTCTTTAGCCACATCTTTAATATTAACCATTTTCACCTCCTTAACTTAAAACGACTAAAACGATTCAGTTTCGGGCCAACCCTTACTCCCCCTTCACCATCGCAATGGAGAAGGGGCCAGGGGATGAGGCAGTCATTTACTCTTCCTTAAATTCTACCAATCCCCATACGCTAGGATTTCTATAAAACTCGCTGTTGCCTGTCCAGAATGCCTGCCTATCTCTTTCTCCACTCGCTCCCGCATCGTTTATGATTAAATCAAACCCAAATCTTTCCCCTTTCTTGTAAATAAAATCTCCAAGGTTTGAAAAGAGCAGTCTTGCCTCCATAATATAACCGTTTTTCGTGCGCTTCACATTCACTTCTCCGTCGCCTAATTCTCCTTTACTGACATTCCAGATACTGGGCAACAAATCCAATTTTTCATCGCCCGTCCCGAGGATGATGTGATAGTCTTCTCCAGTAAAAGACAAACGCCCCAAATCGGCTTTCGGGTTCTTACACAGAGTCATTTCCAGGCTATCTCCCTTATAAATTTCTCCGTTTGTAAAAGGATTTAGCACAGGGAAATCATCTTCTAATTCGCACCCAATATACAATGCCGCAGAGTCAGCCATAATTTTTATAGACGCTTTAAAATGATTAGAAGACCTCGAACTTGAAGATCTGGAAAAATTTTCTTTATTCATTTGAATAGTAGAAACACCCGACGGCCAGTCAGACAAGTCTCCATCTACGGTTAATATCCCGGAAAATTTACTGGCGCTCAGGATTGGTTTATTCCAGTAAGGATTTAACAATTTCAGCGAATCCAGATAAAGATTTCTCTCGCCTGGAACTTTCTTGTCCACATTCAACAATCCCTGTGCCGAACTTAGAAAATAATCGTTCGAAACAGTTTCATAAAAAGCCTTTGCTATTTCAGGGTTCCCATCCACCCGCCAATCTGTTTCCTTATTCACATTAAACCAAACCACTGACTTAATCGCAGGGTATTTTTCCGCAAGTGAAATACCGGTATCTTTAATCCAGGTTGATTTGCTCCCTCCCATAGGGGTCGTAGCAAATTCCCCTACCATAATAGGCTTATCCGCTATCTTTTTTACAAGCGTTATATACATTGAAGAAAACAGGTCATCAAAAGTACTCCACCCCAAATTATAACCCTGTTGAAAACCAAAATTATACGCATCTATGGCAATCCAATCCACATAATCATCTCCGGGATAAGCTCGAATTACATCATTTTCTTTATCATTAGGAAAAGAAACATGGTTTACACACCATATCCATATCGCATTAGTCGCTCCTCTTTTTATAAAAATGTCCCGGACATAACGGAAAGCCCGAGCGTATTTTTCCGGGCTTTTATCATTCAAAAGTATAGACCAGGGATAAAATTTCAGGTTAAACTCATGCCCCCATCTCAAAAAATAAGGTTTTCCGAACTCCACTGAATCATCTGCCCATTTTGCAATATATTCATCCCATTGCCCGGAAAGAATATTGTCCAATTTAATACTATTGGTATCTCCCGAAATCCATGGTTCCCATGTAATATGAGGTAAGTACCCTTCTTGAGTCAATAAATTGCATTCTTTTGAAGGAAAACTCGAACTCCAATCCTGATACCACATTATCTGGGCCAGTTTCTTCCCAATCTTTGATTCAAATAAATGAATGTCCCCTATGTTCCTGCTGTAAGATTCCGAGAAAGCCCCCAGAAAACAGCCATTATCCTGTTTATCTTTCCTGACTACATCGTAGTTTTTAAAACCACCAAAAGTCCTGATTAAATTGTCATCCTCTCTAGTCAATCTAACACTTTCTATTTCAAACCAACCCTTTTCATCGCACACTCGCGAAATCGTCTTGAATTGAACTAATTTAAGCCTGTTCAGGTCCAGCGGGACATAATTCCCCCATCCTTCCTGCTTAAAAACATAAAATGGAATTTTGTACTCTTTCCAGGACTCTGAAGCCGCACCAATCTCATAGCCATGGTAATCATAATCCGTTACACCTTCACTTCCTAAATATATTTTCACTTTACTACCACTCCCCCTAATTGAGAAAGAAATGGTGTTGTATTTCGATAAATCAACAGGGTTCAAAAAAGCTAATTTCGCAACCGCGTAACGGTTATCACAATCTTTTCTAAGGGCATAATCCAGCTTGAGTGCTTTACCGCCCCGGGAAACTGAGATTTCAGCTTCTGAATTTCCGCCCATTACTGAGTCGCTTTCGGCTTTCCATTCCCCATTCAAAAGATCAACTTTTACACCTGTCCTGGCATAATCACTCAAAAGCAAAGTCTTAGGCAAATAGTTTTTCCATTTCTCACTATCGCTGTGCAACTCTACTTTCTCCAGAGTAAAGAAACCTTTTTCCCCCTCCTGAACCGAGCCAGTTTGGAACTGAAGCATCACAATATTTTTGAGATCCAGTGGTTTTTTTTCCCCCCAATCTTCCTGCTGAAAAGATGCTAAAGGAATAATATATTCTTTCCATCGCGACGAAGTGCTGTCAATTAGATAGGTATGATAATTATAATCTTTTATTTCACCAGTCACCAAGTGAATTTTAAGCTTATGTCCATTTCCTTTTAAGCGAAATGATAAAAACTGATAAGAGGATATGTCAATAGGCTCTGAAAACTTAAGCCTCATAATAGAATAACGATACTGGTATTTCTGTCCCAATTCATAATCTAATCGTACCGCGTTTTCCTGTCCGTCTTCACCTTTACACAATGTCAAAACGGCTTTTGAGTCACCGCCATTATGGGAGTCTTCATCCGACAACCACTCCCCTTTTAAATCACCTACACGTAAGGTCTGTTCCCAAAAGTTATCTAACTTTAATACTGAGGGAGTATCCGAAGCAAAACAAAAAAACTGCAAGAAAAAAACAGAAATAAAAAACAGAAATAAAATGTTCCTATAACCTCTGCGCCGACCCATTCCTTTCCTCCACTACAATTGAAACACCATTAAAATAAAAGAATCGGGAGAAAATCCCCCGATTCTTTTATTTTTTATGTTCAGCAATTTCAATCCATTAATTATACTATTTAGTTAACGTTACCTTGTCTATCTCAAACCAACCCTTTTCGCCTACAGCTTTAGAAGCAGTTTTAAACTGAATAGTTGAAATTTTTTCCGGGTCAAAAACAACCGATTTTCCCCACCCTTCCTGAGTCAACTCCGCGAAAGAAAGCTTGTACTGCTTCCACTTTCCCGATGTGGCCGTTATAAGATAATTATGGTAGTCAAAATCTTCGACATCTTTTGTCCCAATGTAAACACGTATTTTATTGCCGCTTCCTCTCATCCAAAAGGAAAGCGTTCTATATTTGGATAAATCTATCGGTATCGCAAAAGAAACTCCCACCATAGCGTATCGGTCCTTGAAACCAGATGCTAATTCGTAATCCAGCCTTAAAGTTTTTTCTCCCTTTGTCTGACCGTTTCCAAAAGACATTTTTGACTGAGAAGTCCCACCATCGAGACTGTCGTCACGAGACATCCACTTTGCGCTTAAATCAATCAGGTTAAGTCCCTGTTTGGCAAAATCACTCAGGTTCAAAACATCCGTTAAAACTCTTGCGCTATTAGGATCTGAAACCTTTTCGGTAGAAAGTTCCACTTTATCTACCGCAAAATTACCTTTCTCACCATCCGCCTTAGAAGCCGTTTGAAATTGAATCACAACTGTTTTGGATAAATCTAAATCCTTTTTAGCCCCCCAGCCTTCCTGAATCAGTGAAGTAAAAGGAAGCCTAACCTCTTTCCATTCCCCGGACGTTGCCGCAATCGGATAGCCATGGTAATCATAGTCCTTGACATCAGCCGCGCAGACAGAAAAACGAATACTGCTGCCGCTGCCTTTGATCCAGAAGGAAATTGATTTGTATTTTGAAATATCAACCGCTTCTTTAAAAGCAAGCTTCAAAGTTACATAGCGATACTCATAATCCTTTCCCAATTCATAAGCCACGTTCAAAGCTTTTTTACTCTTTTTGCCCTCTACAAAAGACAATGCCATTTTAGAAGTACCGCCATTATCTTTATCGGTAAAAGGCACCCATTCTCCTTTTCCAAAATCTATCTTTAAAACACCAGTTCCAAAATCACTCAAGCTTAAAGCTGAAGACTCAGCGAAAGCTAACAAAGCGAAAAGAAACACAACCAAAGCAGATAGCACCACCTTCATCCCATTATTACCAAACTTTCCCACCATAACTCTCTCCTAATCTAAAAAGATTTATTTTTCTCTCTCCCCCTCTGAAACGTAAAAACTCCCTAGCCTTTTAAAGCCCCTTCCGTTAACTCCGCAATAATCTGTTTAGCCATAATAATGAAAACCAATAGTATAGGAAACACAGTTATCACAGTGCCCACCATGATCGCTCCATAATCCACGTCATTCTGGCCCTTTAAACTCGACAAAGCAACCGGGACTGTGAAAGCTGTCCTTTTCGTCATCAATACCAGAGCATTAAAAAAACTATTCCAGCTTCCTAAGAAAGTAATCATCCCAAGCGCGCCTAACCCAGGAGAAATCAAAGGCAATACAATCCGCCAGAATATCCCAAACTCAGAAGCCCCATCAATTCTGGCCGACTCAACTAAATCTTTCGGTATAGCGCTTTCCACATACTGCCTCATCAAAAAGATACCATAGGCATTAGCTATAGCCGGAATATAAAGCGCTTTTGCCTGGTTTAACCAGCCAAAAGTTTTCATCATCACAAAATAAGGAATGATACCCACAACAGAAGGCACCATCAAAGTCAGCATCATAAACCGGAACATCATGTTTTTCCCTTTAAAATTATACATCGCGAAACCATAACCGCCCAGAGAACAAAAGAAAAGAGTCAAAAGCGTTGTCATAGTAGCAATATAAAGACTATTCATCAACGCATTCCAGAAAGGCGTTTTATTCATCAAAGAAGTATAATTAGTAATAAAATTTTGAAACGAATCCGCCATTAACAATAATTGAGGGGGGTTGCTGAATATCTGAGAAGAAGTCTTCGAAGAAACCAGCAACATATAATAAAACGGAAAGAACGTTATCAGCACCCAAAAAATCAAAGGTAAGTATAAACCGATATATTTTAACGCTTTTTCCCACAATTTTTCCTCGGACAAAAGCCTCGATTCCGAATATTTGGCCTGGACATTTATAGCAGCGCCTCTGTTTCCCGCACTTTCGATAGCCATGATTTCCTCCCTTGCAAGTTTGCCTTTTATTATAAAACTGAAAAAAATCCTTGTCAACAACTACGTTATTTTTATTCTACCCCAGCAGGATATTCGCCATAATATCAACTTGCCTCTCCAATTTATCTTTTGTGCCATTGTTAAACAAAATAAAATCCGCTTTTTTATGAATAAATTTCAATTCATTCTGGACATTCAGGATATTCTCAGCCTTACTCTTCGGCCATCCCCGCTTCTTCATAATCCGTTTTCTATTATCCGCTTCAGACGCTTCTACTCTGACAACCAGATCACACAAACAGTCTAATTTTATTTCATAAAGAAGCGCGGCGTCTATTACGATATGATTTTTAGAAAAGCATTCCAGAAAGGAGAGAATTTCTTTTTTCATCTCAGGGTGCAAGATTTTGTTCAACTGAAAACGCTTTTGCCGATCATAAAAAACAATATTGCCTAACGCCTTTCTATTTATGCTGCCATCCTGATTTAAAATCGATTTCCCAAATGCGCGAGCCACTTCTTTTCTTTTGGAAACCATAGCCAGATGGCCAAACCGGTCCACATCAATGTGAACAAAGCCATATTTTTCAGAAAGTATTTTCGATGCTTTGGACTTACCGCTTCCAGTCTTTCCGACTATTCCGACAATCCATCGTTCATTTTTTTTCTTTTTTTGAACCACGCTTGTCCCCGCAAAATTCTTCCTTAACAATCTTTTTTATCTGCTTAAATTTCTTATTCCCATAAGAGCATTCAAGAATTTTTTTTACTACATCATTCCTATGAACTAGAACGCAATCGCTGCAATCCCAGACCTTCCTGCCGTCTGCGGAAAGCAGCCACTTCCCGGTCCCAACTCTATTCTTGCATGGATAAAAAGGGCAGTAACAAAAAAAACAGTTTAAACCTTTTTGTTCTTCTTCGCCAGCATTGAAAGGAATTTTATGACATGGATAAAAGGAACAATCCTGAAATGAAAAATGAGAATTGGCAAAATCTAATTGCTTTTCAAAATAATTGAGGTTAAAGTCTTTATCCCGGACATGTTTTTTTTTCATAAAGCGTTTTCTTTATTAATCCCCACTCCCTCAAAAGCCCTGCCGTTCGCACGGAAAAATTTAACAAAGAATTCATAATACTCAAGCCTCAGAGCTTGAATGCCCACAATAAATCCTTCCACACCAATCACAAAAATATTGCCGATTAAAATCGCGATCCATTGAGTAATGGGATCCTTCATTCCACTGGCAATCAAGAACACAACACTCATCAAAGCTCCATGATTCAAGGCAAAAGCGCCTACCCTCATAAAAGAAACCGTGTTACTCAGAAAAGAAATAACTGCCTCAAAAAGTTCCACAAAACCCAGGACTGGATTTACCGGTTCGGCATGCTCGCCATGCTGAGGAAAGAGAAGCCCTTCAAGCATTTTTTCCAGGGCTATCAAAATCCCCGCTCCAACCGGAATCCACCAGATAAAAGAGGGGACACTTACATTGTTGATAATCCCATACGCTCCATATAAAAGGCTCCAGTAAAACGCCAATCCCGCAAGGCCGTTTGGCGAGAAGAACAGCCTTCCATAATTTCTTTCCAGAATACTATTAATAATGCTCAGCAATATACCTATAGAAATCATGGCCGCCCCGAAAGCCACCGCGATCATAAGAATATCCATAATATGGTGCGCCGGGCTCATCCAGAGAGGCTTGAAAATTTCTTCTTTTCCAAAAATTTCCCCGTACAAAAATCCAAAAAGCACAGAAGATAATCCTATATAAAATATAACAGCCGCCAGCGAATGCATCGGCTTCATCTTTTTAATAGACAAAATTAAAAGCCCCAGCAACGCGAGCACAATGCCATGCCCAACATCACCAAACATCGCCCCATACATCAGCACATAAGCTATCGCCGCAAAAGGAGTAGGGTCAATTTCCCGGTAATTAGGCATTCCAAAAGTTCCCACTAAAGCCTCAAATGGCTTGAGAAACCAGGGGTTAGAAAACTTTGTAGGAGGCACCAATCCCTCCTTTTCCATGACCACAGAAGCCTTTTCATTCATGAAAACACAACGGTTTTCGGTTATTTTTTCTACAACACGCTTCAGTTTAGTAATGGAAGCAGAAGGCACCCATCCGGAGAGAAGCATAATTTTCTGAGTGGAAGCCATTTCTCCTTTAAGATTAGACATAGAAATATGATACAAAACGCTTTTCTTCATTTTTCCCATAATAGAAACCGTTTTGTGTTTCGTTTTTTGAAAATTCCTTTCCTGCCAGATTTCTTCATCCTGCGCGGCTGAAAGATCAAAAGCATAGGCCACCAATTTAGATTTGGCATTTTTTTCGAGATCATAGGATATTCCATATTCCCGATAAAAAACGCTTTTCAAGATATTATCCATTTTATCTTTCATGGACCGGGGAAGGGCAAAAAAAACTAAAGCATCATCGCCAATATCTCCCAGATGATGCACTTCGCTGGGAAGAGTAGATAAAGCCGTTAAAAATCCATCGTAACTGTTTAATGGAACCGTACCGAAACCGGTATAAAAATACCGAAGATCTTTAAATTTGGATAAATCCAGGTTCATATTAGAAAAATAATTAATCTGACGGATTTTAATCTCTATTTGAATTTTTCTGAGTTTAAGAGTTTCCGCCTGTTGATTGTATTGATTGATCTCCGTCTCAATCTCTTTAACAGACTGCTCAATCTGATCCGCGTTTAAAATATCTTCCTCTCCCTCTGAACTTTCGCTCAAAAATTTCGGGAAGAAATTTTCAAAATAAGTCAGTAAAAAATTAATCCGTCTGTCATACTCCACATATTTGGAAAGCTCTGCTTCACAGAAAGTTTTATTCAACAGACAGTCTTTTAATTTATCCGGCCCTATCTCAATCATCTCAAAATCGCCAAACTTCACCACTTCTTTGGACACAGCTTCTACTTCGTTTTTCAGGATGACAAGATCGGCCTTTTGCATTCTCTCTGGAAAAAACATAACAAACTCTCTCTTATACTAAATACAATCAATTGATTGTATTTAGTATTATGACATTACCAGCATTTTCATGAGCTTTTCATTTTCCACTTTCATCCTTTTACTTTCCATTAAAAGAACCAGGTTCTTGACATTGATGTTATGCAAAACAACAAAGCTCAACAACACGCCCACACTAAACGGAGAGCCCCCCAAATGTTTTCTGGCTCTCTTTGCCAGATGAAACCCTACTTCTTTTTCAAGAGAAAAATCTCCTTCCGCCTTTTCTTTCTCCAGAAAACCATGCTCCCTCAGGAGATTAACAAAAGCCTCTTCACTCTCCGCTCCCAACAACTCTTCATACAGGTTCTTTGAAAGGACTTTTAATATATTGGGCAGCATAGCGGCTGTCTCTTCTCTCTGCAACTGGTAATAAAACTTCGCCCGGTAAATCCACAAAATACGATTCATCTCCAGAAAATAAAACAATACTCCCTTCACATCTTTGCTATCCGCGGGCAGAAGAGAGGACATCTTTTTCTTTAATCTTCTGGCATAATAATTATCAAGGCTCATTTCAAAATAGAAGGAATCTTTTTCTTCTTTTAATCTGGGAAAGGAATCAAGCGCCAGCCTGTAATACGGCGTTCCACTCAGAAAATCCTGAAGCTCATCCAGAGTTTTCACATCTTTTACCAGGCTCAACTGGATTTTATTAAAATCGCCCAGCCGGTACAAGAAATCCACCGGCTTCCCATTTATAATAGAACGTGTCAAAATCTTTAAATTCTCAATTTCATAAACCCTGGACCATTCTTCCATAAAATCCTTAGTGCTTCCAGTCAAAAAACGCCTGCCGCTCTGAATAAAATAGTACCCTTCCTGTTTCAAAAGGCCTTCTAATTGAACCACATCGTCCGTCTGTAACTCTATTTTCCTAACCCGCGTTCGAAGAAACGCAATAAATTCCTGTAAACTCATCCTTACTAATTCTTCCAGTTCCTCTTTCCTTAAAAGAGTCGCCAGCCATGACTTCACCTTCGCATAAATCGCAGCGTATTCTTCACCCAGCATAAAGACCTCTTCCTCTGTTCTACTCGCCAACAATAGAATTGATAATTTGCTTCTTGATTTCAGTTTTCGCGGCTTCTAATTTTTCCTTTTTATTTTGAATATCTCTCTTTAACTCCTCACACAATTTTTCTTCCTGCTTTTTCGCATTCAAGAGAACAGAGCTATTTTTTTGCTCTTTCTCCTGAGAAAACTTGGCCTCAAACTCTTTTTCCACCAAAGCCGCTTTCTGCTTTGCTGAATCCAAAACAGCACGAGCTTTGTTCTGAGATTCCAGGGTTTCCTGATTCAAGCTTTCTTCCGCTTTCAGAATGGAAGCAATCAATTCTTTCATAATTATTCTCCGATCACTATGGTATCCTGTTTCCCAAAAAGAAGGATTTTTCTCTCAACCGTAGACAATATATCCTTCATGCAATCTCCGCCGCTTTTTTTCGCGATGCAGACCAGCTTTTCAGAAGCAACATCTTGTTCAATATAATCCCTGAGCTCGGTAAAAGGGTCGCCTTCCAGCAATTCGCAGTCGACTTCGACTCCTTCTTTTTCTCCTTCTTTCCTCGCGTAACTTAGATACTTCTCTCCATTACTCTTCAGACTTTCCATAAATTCCCGGGATTCTTCTTCTACAAAAACCTTGTATCTCTCTAACTTATTAATAGAATCCTTATCAACAACATAAACAGCCGAAACTGTCCTATCCAACCGTTTTGCTAAAGAGATACCTTTAGATAAAGCTCTTTTCCACTCAGGCGAACCTGTTATAGGGACATAAATCTTTTCCATACTCCGGCCTCCCTAAGCTTTCTCATGGGCGTTTTTAACCCGCTTCATCTGGAAAAAAGTTTCTCTTTCTCTCTCTTCCAATGTTTCCTGTATAAACTTTATAATTTCCTTAAAATCGGGAATGAAAATGTTTTCCAGGGCATTTACCCTTCTCTGCGTTTTTTTAATTTCATAGCTTAGCCGCCATGCAGAAGCCTCTATCTGCGAAACCGCAACAATAAGCTCCATAATCTCTTTCATATTCTTTTGAAGCTGATCAAAATGAAAAGTTGTAGAAGAAAAAGAAACGCCTGGTTTACCTGATCTTTTCAGCTCTTCTTTATACTTTATATCTGGAATATTCACTCCCATTATACTCTTTTCATGGACTTCCACTTCATTAATGTCCCGGTGAGATTTAACAATCTTCTGCAGTTCAAATTCTCCCATTTCCAGCTGGGAAAGGCTAAGAAGCTCAAAGCTTTCTTTCAAAAGTATGTTCAATTTACTTCTTTGCTCTTTTATTTTAGAAATAATCTCCATCAAATGCATGACAAGCACTTCTCTTTTTTCTTCCAACAGGGCATGGCCATCGATAGAAAAAGACAATTGCCCCTTGTAGTCAAAAAGATTTGTCTTGGTAGGCGCTATTTCCGAAGGATTCATAATAACTCCTGTTTGTCGTTACCATAGGCGACAATAATTATTGTCGCCTATATCATTATCTACTTCTCTTCTTCTTTTTCTTTTTCACCAGTATAATACTTCTGTATTTCTTCTTCCTTAAGTCCTGACAATTCCGTTTTAGGAAGAAGAGAAACCAGCTTCCAGCCTAACGCCAGACTGTCTTCCATAGATCTGTCCTCATGAAAATCCTGTCCCACAAAGTTTCTTTCATACTCATTCCCAAACTTGAGGTAAGCCTTGTCCACCTTGCCCAGCTCTTCTTCTCCTACTATAGAAGCAATCGAACGAACTTCCTTCACCCTGGCGTAGCTCGCGTAAAGCTGCATAAAAAGATGCGGATGGTCATCACGAGTGTAGCCTTTACCAATACTATCCTTCATCAATCGGGACAAAGAAGGCAGAATATCAATCGGCGGATAGATGCCTTTTCCATTGAGCTCACGGGAAAGCACAATCTGCCCCTCGGTAATATACCCTGTCAGGTCAGGAACCGGGTGAGTAATATCATCATTGGGCATACTGAGGATCGGTACCTGAGTAATCGTCCCTGCCCTGCCCTTTACTCTTCCCGCCCTTTCATAAATAGTAGAAAGATCACTGTACATATAGCCGGGAAAACCTTTTCTCGCCGGCACTTCACCGCGGGCGTTCGCGATTTCTCTTAAAGCCTCACAGTAACTGGTCATATCCGTCAAAATCACCAGCACATGCTTGCCCTTTTCATAAGCCAGATACTCCGCTGTAGTCAAAGCCACACGTGGAGTAATAATCCTTTCAATAGAAGGATCATCAGCCAGATTGAGAAACATGACCACATTTTTCAATGCACCTGTTTCTTCAAAATTATTAATAAAGAAAAACGCATCATCATGCTTGATACCCATTGCCGCAAATACCACCGCGAAATTACCGCCTTCTTCGCCGGGCAACTTTGCCTGCGCCGCGATCTGAGCGGCCAATTCATTATGAGGAAGTCCTGCCGCGGAAAATATAGGCAGCTTCTGCCCGCGCACCAGCGTGTTCATTAAATCAATAGCAGAAACACCTGTTTCAATGTACTCACGAGGGTACTCCCGCATTACAGGATTCAGCGGTTCTCCATTGATATTCTTTTTAGTTTCTGGAATGATTTCTCCCAGGCCGTCGATGGGTCTGCCCAGGCCATTAAAAACCCGGCCCAGAAGATTTTCAGACAAACCAACTTCTAGAGGTTTACCCGTAAAAAGCACCCGGGCTTTCTTCGGATTTACCCCGCTTGTCCCTTCAAAAAGCTGAACAACAACGGCATCATCGGAAGTTTCTAAAACCTTCCCATGCCGCTCGCTGCCATCCGGAAGCCTGATTTCCACCAATTCATCGTAACCAATCCCCTTGATCCCTTCCACAACAGCAAGCGGGCCATTGATTCCCGCTATACCAACATGTTCCTTACTCATTTCCACAGGCATAGCATCTCTCCATTTTCCAAAAATCTATTGGACACTATTCTTTGTAAACTTTTTCTAAAGCCGCAAACTCCTGCCCCATAAATGCCTCTACTTCATCAATCATCTGAAGTTTATCATTGGGCACGGTCATTTTTATCCGAATAATCTTTGTGATCACTTCCATTTCTTTGATTTCAAAAATAGGAGCGCCCAGACGAATCACCTCTGCCGCCTTCTCAAAAAATTTCAGGATCAATTTGAGAATACGAAGCTGCTTTTCCGGCGTGGAATAGGTATCAATGTCGTCATAAGCGCCCTGCTGAAGGAAACCCAGTTTGATAATCCTGGCTGTTTCCAGATAAAGCCTCTCGCTGTCAGGTAACGCATCGGGGCCAATGAGTTTGACAATCTTCTGCAACTTATCTTCTTTCTGCAAGATTTCAAAAGAGCGCGATCGGATATCTTTATATTCCTTTGACACGTTCTTATCCCACCACTCTCTACATTCATCGCCATATTGGCTATAACTTCTCATCCAATTGATAGAAGGGTAATGCCGGCTGCTCGCCAGCGTCTTGTCCAACTCCCAGAAACACCGTACAAAACGCTTGGTGTTCTGTGTTACCGGTTCAGAGAAATCTCCTCCTGGAGGAGATACCGCGCCGATAGCGGTAATAGATCCAACCTTGCCGGATTTTGTTTTCACATACCCTGCCCTTTCATAGAAAGCCGCAAGTTTTGACCCCAGGTATGCGGGGAACCCTTCTTCCGCCGGCATTTCTTCCAATCTTCCGGAAAGTTCACGTAAAGCCTCTGCCCAACGGGAAGAGGAATCTGCCATCAATGCCACATCATAGCCCATATCCCGATAATATTCGGCTAATGTAATTCCTGTATAAATAGAAGCTTCTCTCGCCGTCACCGGCATGTTAGAAGTATTCGCGATCAACACTGTTCTTTCCATGAGAGGTTTTCCAGTCCTTGGATCAATCAGTTTTGGAAAATCTTCCAGCACCTCGGTGATCTCATTCCCTCTCTCACCGCATCCAATGTAGACAACCACCTGCGCATCTGCCCATTTCGCTAATTGGTGTTGAGTAATAGTTTTTCCCGTACCGAATCCGCCAGGAATTGCGGCTGTACCGCCTTTCGCGATCGGAAAAAAAACGTCCACTACTCTCTGCCCTGTCAGCAGAGGAATAGAAGGCTTCATCCTTTCGAGAATAGGCCTGGGAAATTTTACAGGCCAGCGGTGATAAAGCTTTACTTGTATTTCTTCATCTTTATCATTTTTAATCACCGCCACACTATCTTCAATCGTAACTTCGCTCTCAGGAACAATTTTCACTACCGTTCCTCTGGTGTTCGGTTCTAATATTATCTTGTGATTAATCAGACTGGTTTCCTGCACGCTTCCTACAATAGCGCCACCCTCCAGCTTTTGTCCAACAGAAACACTGGGTTTAAAAATCCACTTTTTCTCCCGGGAAAGAGAAGGTACATTGACTCCACGAGTAATATAAATCCCGCTTTTCTTAGCGATTTCTTCCAATGGCCTTTGAATTCCATCAAATACATTACCGATGATTCCAGGCCCTAATTCCACGGAAAGCGGCAGGCCGGTTCCGTAAATAGGATCTCCCGGTTTTATGCCGGTCGTGTCCTCGTATACCTGAATGGTAGCAAACTCATCCTGGATACTGAGGACTTCTCCTATCAAGTGGTATTCAGAAACCTCCACCAGCTCCATCATTTTGGGCATTTCTGAAATCAACGCTTTGATGATAGGCCCGTTTACCTTCATAATCTTGCCGATTGTCTTATTATCCATAAAACCCTCACGTAAAGCCGTTCCGCCGGAACGCCTCTTTCCAAAAATTTTATCTTATTTCTCTAATAATACCAATAGGGGTCTGTTCTCTGCTTTGTCCCAGGGGATTGTCCCTTAAAATCCCTAAAATATCCCTTTCATCTATTGTTTTATGGGATTTACCTAATATTTTACCGCCCAGGTCATTCAAATCGACTATCGCTACCGGCGCACCAATAACAGCTGAAATTTCCCGCGCTGTTTCATCCGGGCAAGCAGGACCCAAAACCACATAAGAGTTATAAGGCGGCAGCGTATTCTGCGTCGGCCCGTCGATAGAAGAAGCTTTCGTACCGGCAATACGGTAAAAATCACCTTTCCGTCCAAAAAGCTTTGTCACAAAGCTCACCGCGGCCGCAAACAAAATCCGCACCACCCCGCATTCCCGAAGGGCCATTTCCATCGTCTCAGGAATACCCAGGCCTATACCAGCGGACGTCTTTGTTACATACTTTGAAAGAAAAACCGCTAAAGGCCTTGCTTTAATATCCTTTACCGGAAAAGCCCTTCCCTGTGTAATCGCCACTGCCTTCTCGCTGATAAAAACCAGATCACCTTTGTTCAAGAGATTTAACACAAACTTTTTCGTTACTTCGGTGATTTTATCATCTTTTGTTATAACATCCGTTTTTATTGGAATTCTTAAATACCTTTTACCCTGATATTCTATTTCCAATTTTTTTTCTTTTTTCAAATCGCCATTCACAAAAACATTCCTGCCGCGAGCTTAATCAACTCCGGCCTCATTTTGTTATAGATATTCTCCAAAGAACTATCAATATAAATATCTTTCGAGGAGCAAATTACCCCGCCGTCAATTTTCGAAGACGGCAGAAGTTTTAACCCCGCTTTAACGTCCGATTTTATCTGATCAAAATAGACTTCATCTTCCTTATTAAAAGAAACTCCCATTTCGCTGCCTTCAATCAAAGGAACAGACTGCTGAACAATACGAAGTAAAAACCGGCGATATTTCGCGCTATCTTTTTTAAGATTTTGAAGAAGTTCCTGGTAAGCCTCTTTGAGCAAAGAGTCTAACATTTCCAATTCTAAACGCTGTCTTTCCCGGTAAGCATCCAATTCCGATTTTGCCAGAAGCTTGGCAGAAAGCCTTTTCAATTCTACTTCTAAACCAGTTTTCTTTTTTTCGTAAACCCGGTTAATTTCTTCCAATCTTTCCAGAAGCATCTTTTCAGCCGCAGCATTCGCCTGTTTAATCGCCTCTGTATTTTCGGTTTCAGTTTCTTTTTGAATATGGCTTAAAATTTCCTGCAACCCCATAACACACCCCTCTAGGGAATCTAAATTCGGATACCAACCGCTTCCCGAATATAATCCGCCAGGCTTTTGCCTTTTTGAACATGCCCAGCCCCACCGGGAATATCAACAACCAATGGAAGGTCTTTAGAAAAACGCAGATGGCTGATAAAATCGCTTGCCCACTCTTCCACTTCTTCTGTCACAATTAACAGGCCGTAGGCTTTAGATTTTTTGATCCTTTTGAGTTCATCAACAGCGCTCTCGCTGTCTTCTACGATCTTTCCCTCAACTCCTTCCAGAGCAAACAAAAGAACGCTGTCTCTATCGCCTACAACAATTGTTTTCATATTATTATTTGTTTAATACCATAATAGCTATAACCAACCCGTAAATGGCAATACCTTCCGCTAGCCCCACAAAGACTATAGCATTACCAAACATTTTTGGATTTTCAGAAATAGCGCCAATAGCTGCAGCGGCAGCCATACCCACAGCAATACCCGCTCCAATAGAACCAAGCCCGACAGCTATTCCCGCTGCTATTAATCCAAATCCAGCAGAACCGGAAGATGGAGCTTTCACTTCCTGCACTTCCGCTGTTTTTTCCTGAGAATAAACCTTATTCACAGATAAAGCAATAAATCCAGCCGACAATACAAAAACAGCAAGCAACCCGGCGATAATCAAAGAAGACTTTTTAAAAGCGTTGCCTTTCTTTACCATCAACCATACCAACCCTGTCATTGCCGTTATTATAACCAGCAAAAAAAGCACTGAAATCATTATCATATATGCCTCCCTCTTAATCAATCTCATTAAACTTGAAAAACAAAAGCCGCCCTTATTTAACAACACATTTTCATAAATTATAAAACCTTTTTTATAGAATAGCAATAGTTTTTTCGTTTGACAATAAAACAATTTTAGAATATAATATTTCTGATTAATTAAGGGCGGCTTATGGGGAAAGGGGCATTATCAAAAGACCGGCGTTTGACTATTGGCTTGTTTGTTTCAGAGCTGGAGGGGGAATACTCTAGCGCCATTTGTTCGGGGGTTGAAGATACCGCGAAAGAAAATGACGCTAATCTATTTATTTTCCCCGGAAAAACCATGCGTGCGCCCTATCAGTACCAATATCAATATAATATTATCTATGATTTTGTTCATAAAAACAGCCTGGATGCTTTGATTTTGGCTTCAGGAACACTCTGCAATTTTTTATCTGAAAAAGAGTTTCACGATTTCTACAGTCATTTTTCACCCATCCCGATGGTTAGTATTTCGATTAAACTAAAAGACATTCCCAGCGTTCTAATTGACAACAAACTGGGATTTAAACAGGCTATTTCACATCTTATTACAAAACATCAAAAGAAAAAAATAGCCTTTATCAGAGGGCCGGAAAGCAACATTGAAGCCGAAGAACGTTATCAAACATTCCTGGAAGCCCTTCAAGAGAATGGATTGCCTTTGGATCCGGCTTTGGTTGTAAACGGTGATTTCACGGTTTATTCCGGCATCAAAGCGGTAGAAATTCTTCTCGAAAAAAGAAAGGTTCATTTTGATGCCATCGTGGCGGCAAATGACGAAATGGCTATCAGCGCATTAAACGAACTGGCCGCGAGAAATTACAAAATTCCAAAAGATATTGCGGTTATCGGTTTTGACAATGTCGAAGGCGCAAAATTCAGTAATCCGCCTCTCACAACAGTCCGCCAACCGATTTATAAACAAGCTCAGAAAGCTTGCGAGACAGCGTTAAAAATGATTGCCGGAAAAAAAGTCCCAAAAGTTACTATGCTGGAAACGGAATTGATCCGGCGCTCTTCATGCGGGTGCTTTGTCCCTTCGCTGAACTCCTCTCTCCCGGAGGAAAGCAATGAAATTGCTCAAAAAAATTCAAAAGATGGCCTTGCGCAGACAAACACAAAAATTCATGAAATACTTAAGGAATTTGAAGGATTTGCCCCGCGGAGAGAAAAAATAGGCCGCTGGATCCGTGAAATTTTTGAAGCTTTCCACCACGAAGAAGACATCCAGAGAAAGTCAAAAGAATTCTTAGAAAAGTTCAAAAAAATCTTAGGGGAAGATTCTCTTAAAAGCGACGATGTCGTGGATCTGCAAAATATTTTTTCTCTCATAAGAGAGCATTTTCTACACCTTTTCAAAAATTTTCCTAACAGCGACAGGAAAGTATTTTTAATCGAGATATTTCTTCAGAAGGCCCGCATTATTGTAGAAGAACTTTTTCAGCAGGAAAACTCTAAACGCCTGGCCCATTTTTATCAGGATATACGAACTCTACGACAAACACTGAGTTCGCTTGTATCCAATGTTTACTTGAAAGTTGAAAATCTAAGCTACATTATTAATGAGCTTTTAAACATAGGAATTAAATCTAGTTACATCTTCCTCTATCCCAGGGAAATCATACACAACACAACAGAAAAGTGGAAAAAGCCTAAGCATTTAGAGCCAATAATGATTTACAACGAAAATGGCGCGGCGCGCGTTAGCCCGAGAAGAAACGCCATTCTTACAGAAGAACTTTTAAGCAATCCGTACTTACCAAAAAACAGACGGTGGACATTAACCCTCAACCCCCTCTTCTTTATGGAAGAGCAATTCGGCATTATACTCTGCGAATTGGACCTCCGAAACAGCTACAATTATGAAACCCTCTCGCTTCAAATTAGCTGTGTTTTAAAAATATCATCTCTGATCCGGGCCCGTGAAAAAGCTGAGCATAAATTGAAAGATGCTCTGAAAGAATTAGAGGTTTACAATCAAAAATTGAACAACCTTTCCCAAACAGATGAATTAACTGGCCTATATAATAGAAGAGGCTTTATTACTCTTGCGAAGCAAAACCTGATTTTATCAAAGCGGACCAACAAAAATGGGATTTTGTTTTACGCCGACCTGGATGGGTTGAAGCGTATTAATGACAATTATGGGCATGATGAGGGGGATTTTGCTATACAGTCAGCCGCCAACATACTAAAAAACACTTTCCGCAATATGGACATTCTGGCCAGAATGGGCGGAGATGAATTCACTGTCCTGGCAATAGACACTAACCCCGAATTTATCGATATTTTTAAAACCCGCTTCGATAAAAATATCCAGAATTACAATCAAATCATTGAGAAGCCTTATAAAATTTCTGTCAGCATTGGATGGATTTCTTTTTCGAGCAGAGAGATTGAATCATTAGAAAAACTTTTGGCGGAAGCTGACAACTGTTTATATGAGCAAAAAAAACACCGCGAGGCAAGAAAAAGTGAAAAATCCTGACCTGCCGCATGGTATTTACGGAATCACAGCCGAAGAATTTTCGAAAGGTAGATCCAACCTGACAACCGCCGCTGAAATGATTAAAGGCGGAATAAAAACCCTTCAATACCGGGATAAAAGCGAGAAGTCCATCCGCCAGAAGTACCAGGAATGCCTTGAAATCCGTAAAATATGCAAAGACAACGGGGTCTTGTTTGTTGTTAATGACTTTGTTGATATCGCGCTGGCTGTTGACGCGGACGGTGTGCACATTGGACAGGATGACCTGCCGATAGCGGAAGTAAGAAAACTTGTCGGTAATAAAATGATCGGCATTTCCACACACTCGCCGGAGCAGGCAAAAAAAGCTTTAGAAGAAGGCGCTGATTACATCGGTGTAGGGCCTATTTTTCAAACGAATACAAAAAAGAATGCCTGTGAGGCAGTCGGGCTGGATTATCTCGATTTTGTCGTCAAAAATATTCCCCTTCCATTCACCGCCATCGGCGGGATCAAAGAAAACAACATCAAAGAAATCGCGAAACATGGCGCCCGCACTATCGCTCTGGTCACAGAAATTGTCGGAGCGGATGACATCGCCGCCAGGGTCAAAAGCCTTGTCGTTACAATAATGAAAACGGACTATTAACTCCAAAAAAGAGACAGGACAATAAAAAAGGACAAAATTCCTCTGTAAATTGCCGAAGAAGTGGCAA
>JAGVOW010000030.1 GCA_020052515.1 Brevinematales bacterium
ACAGGGCCGGTGCCGTTAGTATATAAGGTGTAGTAATAATAAACCAGATAATTGGTTAGATTCATTTCAGTCAGAGGGTAAGATGAACTAACGCTATTAGTCCTATATCCCTGCCAGAGAATAGCGGGATTATTATAAATAGCAGCTTCCCGCCAGGCTTGAATAGTTTCATTTGCCGTTTTTCCGGTCCCGATTTCACTGAGGGCTTGCTGGATAGCGTTTACTCCCGAATAATTTTTTCCTCCTCCCTGAACAATGTTGCTGATAATCTGGGCTTTTGTATTTCTGGCTAAAAAAGCCATATAGGAATAGGCTTTACCATAGTCGTAAAGGAGTTCGAAAATATCACTTCCTTGAAAAGAAGTAAGTTCTTTTTCGGGCTGACCGAGATAGAAAGGTATTCTCATACCGCTTGATGTAGGACTGTAAATTCGGTTGCTGGAAGGCACAAAACCGCTGAAAATATCTTCCGCCAGCATAGAACAGCCTTCATTGAGCCAGTTTTCTTCCAGTATGCCATTAGCGGCTCCATTTCTATAAAATTTCTGATTGTAATTGATCATATGTTGAAATTCATGGATCAGCGTGGATAAAACAGAACCGATATCCATGCGGCTATTAATATAAACCATTTGCTTTAAATTATTGCCGTTTTCATTAGCCGGGTCATAATAGCCCGCAACTGAAGATGCAGAGGGTTGTATATTGCACAAAAGAATATAAATATTTTTATTCGCGTCCGACCCGCCGCTACCGGAAGGCCCGCCGCCGTTTTCATATCCGATCAGGGAAGTCATTTGCTGGTAAATGCCGTTCGGGCCGTTAAAATTGGTGGCGAGAGCGTAAACCTCATTCGCAGTAATATGGCTTCCCCATTCGGAATTTTCTACAAAAATATAGGTCTGCGCATAGCCAGAGCCGTTTGTGATATTGTTCACATTTGTTCCGACCGCCCGGAGAGAAGCTGTGGTTGAATAATAACCTGAACTAAAATCGTAAACGATGAAATTTGTCTGATATGTATTTACGCAATTTACTCCCCAGCTCGTCGGCACATCGCCGTAATCAATAGGATTAGCCGAAGATAGGCTCATAGAAATCAAGCTTTTACCAAATAAAGGAGACGGTAACGTTATTTTTGGAAGAGAAAAAGTTCCGCAGATGCCTCCTTGGGGCATTTTAGGAGCCGCGAACATGACGCTTTTAGAAATAGCGTTGGTAGAATAAATATTCGTCTGCACGATCGCCAGGGTATTGTTATCGGCCCAGATCCTGGTATTATAGGTACTCGCGTTGAGATTGTGCACCGCGAAGTACACAATGTCGCCCGCTGTTACGGAAATGGTGTTGGTTGTAACAGGGTCGTCAATGTTTGGCACTATGTCCGGACAGGCGGTCAGAGTCAAAAGCGCGCTCACAGCAAACATGGTTGTATAAAAGAGAGTGAGATTTTTCAAAGATTTTTTCATGAATTCCTCCTGATATATAATACCATTTTTTTGCTAAAAAAAAGAAATTTTCTGAACAAAATATGTTTTTCGCCTTAAATTTTTTTCATGCTTTTATAACTATTCAGCCCTGTTCCGTTCGTTTTTATAGTCATAAGACTCATCATAATCAATCTTATTTAAAAATTTCAATATTTCTTTTTGCTTATGCCGTTCTATAAATTCTTTTAAAGCTAAGTTTACGGTGTCTTTTTTTGTTTTCAAACCGCTGACATCCTGCGCTGTGTCTAATAATTCTATGTCAATGCTTAAATTAGCTGTCATAATGCCTCCTATGAGAAAAATTGCCGTGCAATTTTTCGGCTATTTTCAAACCTCTTACTGATAGAATAATCCAATTCCGTGAAGCAGTTTACTGCGCAGGGATTGCAATCGGTTTATCATACCATTTCTATTATACACAACACAAGGTGTGATCAAACCTATCCTATTATGATGATGTCTTCGTATTTGCTGTTCAGTTTTTTCCTTTTTTTACGCCTTCTTACTTGTATTTTTTGATAATTTCAATGATTGAGTAAATGAAGCAAAAAACGCCCCCTACCGAAAGTATAGTATTTAATAGCAGGTTAGTTTCGTCAAAAGTAGACAAATAAACTATAAATACAGACAGCAAAAGAAGGCCTAATATTAATTGAAAAGCCTTCATCGGTGCTGAGCCAGAAGCTTTTTTATTTCCTGGGTAGCTTTCTTTACGGTAATATCAATAATTGAGTTAATAAGGAAATAAGCTCCGGCTACTATGCCCAATATTCCGCCCAGTATAAAAAAATATTTCATTTTTAGCACCTCCTTTCTACAAATATTATATACAGTGTGATGTGTGCTGTCAAATGTTAATTAATCCCATTATGATGACATCTTCATACTTGCCGTTCAGCTTTTTCCCCTTCCTCTTCACCCCTTCTTTTTTGAAGCCAACTTTTTTATACAATTTTTGCGCTATCCGGTTGCCCGCGTACACTTCCAGTTCTATTCTTTCGATCCCGTTAGACCGGGCATGGTTAATGGCGGCCTGGAGCAATTGCCAGCCGATTCCTTTGTTTCTAAATCCCGCTACAATTCCCATGCCCAGAACGCCGGCATGTTTATGCAGTTCCTGATCTCTGGGGATAATGTCACACCAGCCGATGACCTTGTCATTTTCAATCGCGTAAAATTGTGAATAATGATTTGCCACGATTTTCTCGACAAAGTCTTTTGTTTGTTCTTCAGTAAAACCGGTCGTGTTCGCGAGGTACTTTTCTTCCTCGCATACGGATTTTACCGCTTCCCTGAATGATTTGCATTTCTCTATAGCCGCGTATTCTATTTTCATTTTATACTCCTGAGACACTTACATTCTCCCCTCTCCAGGCTTGGAGAGAGGTTGGGGGTCAGGCGGTCAGTCTCTAATAATTTTCTACAAAAATCTGAAAATATTCCTGTGGGTGCTCGCAGACCGGGCATTTGTTGGGGGCGTCTTTTGACTCTATAATGTGCCCGCAGTTTCTGCAGATCCAATAGACCTTCGCGTCTTTATTGAAGACCTTTTTGTTCTTTACATTCTCCGCGAGTTTTCTAAAGCGGGCCTCATGCTTTGCTTCGACCAAAGCCACATTTCTAAATACTCTGGCTATCTCCCCAAATCCTTCTTCCTCAGCGGTCTTCGCAAAGGCAGGGTAGAGGTTTGTCCATTCTTCATGTTCACCTCCAGCGGCGCTTTCCAGGTTGTTGTAGGTTTCCTCCGCCAGAGCTACCGGGTAGGAAGCCTCTATTTCCTGCATAAAATTGGGTTCCAGGTTTTTTACCAGATGGCTGTAAAAAAGCTTGGCATGCTCTTTTTCATTGTTCGCGGTTTCCAGGAAGATTTCCTCAATCTGCAGATAGCCCTGATTCCGGGCTTTAGAAGCGTAGAAAGTGTATCTGTTCCTCGCCTGCGACTCACCGGCAAAGGCCTTCATCAGATTTTGAGCTGTTTTTGACCCCTTAAAATTAGACATAAATTCCTCCAAGTTATTTTGATAAATCATAATGGTTTTTAGAGAAAAAGTCAAAAAAGGAAAAGCGCTACTTCTTTAAGAAAAGGCCCATGAATTTTTGCCATCCGCCTTCCTGGGATGGAATTTCCATATTCATGATTCTTCTGGCGATGTGGTTGACACAGAGGGCGACATTTGAAGCGGGGTACATCTGAACAAAGGGTGTTTGTTTCCGTACGGCTTCCGCGACAATGGGATCGTCGTAAATAAAGCCGAGGTTTTCTATTTTTATGTTCAAGAATTGAGCGCAGATTTCAATGATCCTTTTGGAGACTTTGGACGCTTCCGCCGCGTTTCTCACTCGATTGAGGACCAATTTTATGTTTACGTTATCGGATTCTGTCAATACAGCCTTGATAATACCATAGGCGTCTGTAATAGCCGTAGGTTCTGGGGTCGTAACGACAATTGTTTCCTGTGCCGCTGTGACAAAGCTGATCACATTCGATGAAATTCCAGCCGAAGTATCAATAATAATATAATCCGCGTAACTGATTTCCTGCATTGCGTCAATCAGGTTTTGTTTTTCTTCTTCCTTAATATTAGCGAGCTGTGTAAAGCCGGAAGCCCCGCCGATAAAATCAACGCCGAAATCGGTTTTATAAATAATTTCGGACATTTTTTTCTGCCCTTTCATGACATGGTAGAGATTGTTTTTAGGAATAGCGCCGAGAAGCACATGAATATTGGCAAGGCCAAGGTCCGCGTCAAAAACAACAACTTTCTTGGGAGATTCTTTCATATTGGCCAGGCAGATACCTAAATTTAACGCGAAACTGCTCTTGCCCACTCCGCCTTTTCCGGAGGTAATAGCAATAATCCTGGTATTAGACTGGGGAAGATTCCCCATCATTTTTCTTAAACCTTCAGCCTGATCTGGGCCTAATATTTCGGACATACGACAACCCCGATAAAACGAATTTACTTTAAAGAATCGGCAATTAATTTATCTACATTAGCAATTTCAAAATCTTCCGGTACTCCCTGCCCATTTGTAATAAAAGAAATGGGTTTTTTGGTTTTGTAAAGCACAGAAAGAATGGAGCCGAAATGAGCCGTTTCATCCAATTTTGTGGCGATAATATGCGCGAATTCCAGGGAGGAATAGCTCTCTATAATCATATCCAGGTCTTTCGGTTTGGTGGTGGCGCTTACCACCAGGTGCACATCGAATTTTTTTTCAGCCTTTTTCAGCCAATCCGCTAATTCTTTAATGACAATAGTGTCTCTTGGGCTTCTACCCGCAGTGTCTATAAAGGTGTAGTGGGTATCGTCCTGGGAAAGCAATTCAAAAAACTCTTCCTGCTTATTAATCGGATGAAAAGACGATTTCATAAGGTCAGCGTAAGTTTTCAATTGGGAATCAGCGCCCACTTTGTACCGGTCAATGGAAATAAAACGAAGGTTCTTCTGGCGTATGATCGCGACATGCGCCGCCATTTTGATAATGGTTACGGTCTTACCCACCCCTGTTGGGCCGATAAAGAGGATGTTGTTGCCGAAATTGTAGTTCTCCATCAAAATGTCTTCCACGTGGATATTGCCCTTTAAGAAATCCCGGACCGCTATGAGGATTTGAGCTTTGTCAATGAGCACGCCATTTTTCTGGGTTTTCAGGTATTCTATAATGTCTTTTATGATAGCGGGATGAAATTCCCTTTCTCTCAAGAATTCATCGGTCCATTCTATGTTCTTCTGTGAAATTTCCAGATCCTGCATAATCTTCTTTTTGTTTTCTAAAGCGGTGTTCCGGCTCGTTTTCATTAATCCTTCTTTGATTTCGTCAAACTCACTCTTAATAAAATTTTGAATTTGAGTCAGGGAGGATTTTAATGTCTCCACTTCTTCCTCGAGTTTTTTGTTTTTGTCGAGAAAGGCGGAAGATAGAAGAGCGGAGGATTGAGGGCCTATAGGGATATTTTTATGTGCGCCGTTTCCGGCAAAAGACATGGCGGAAGCTTCGCGGCGGGGAGCTTCTACGGCTTCATCTTTAAAAAGAGGGAGTTGAATGTCGCTCCTTTTAGATGGTTTTCTTTCGCGGTCTAGAAGGCGGGATTCGTTGATACATGCGGTGGCAATCCATACGGTTTCTTTTTTCAAGCCTAAAAGCCTGCGCCGTTCCTCCGGGTAAGTCCGAATCAGCATAGTTTCTTTGACGCGGTTTTCCATCCGCGCCGCCATAAACATCTTGTCAACGGCTTCCTGTTTTGTCTTGCCTTCATAAACGGCATACCGCATAAGATTCCTCCTCCCTCCATTATTGTAACATTTATTTTGTTTTCCCGCAAAAGATTAATAAAAATTTATTCATTGTCGGTAAACCAGGGGGTAATGTTCCGGGGATTCAAGTGAAGCAATGTCAATATCAATATCTAAATCAGGCCAATAAAATTGATTTTGATCCAACCGCCGGACATTTAAAATTTGATTCAATGTCGCGTTTTTAAAACCCGGGAAGTCAGTGAAACCTACAAAATACTCCAGCTCGTCAGCCAGAAGCCAGAAACCAGATTTTTCAATATTTGTAATTTCAAATTCCAAAGTGTTTGTTCCACTCATTGATAAAATCATGGCATTTCTCCTTAATAATTTTCTCAATATCAGCAAGCTCATGTTCGGGAATGTTATAATAATTAACCAGAGATACAAGAGGTTCAATCCAAAATTTTGCTGTTCCATCAGGAGTTTCAATGTGGACATGGCGTCTGGTTTCTTCTCTGCTGTTAAAGAAAAATCGATATCTTCCAATTCTAAATATTGTCGGCATAAAACACCTTATCCTCTTTTATTTCGCGCTTTCCAGGCTAATCATACCAATTTGGTCCAGGGAGTAATTTGCCGGTATTTCCGAATAGGACAAAACTCCAATAGTCGGGAAAGACCGCTCAATAAGCTCATGCACCAGCCGCCTGACTTTCTGGGAAGATAGTATTACCGGCTGATTACCTGCCTGCGCCGCGTTTTCAATTACTGTACTCGCGGACTGTACAAATTGATTGACCAGGTCGGGGTCCAATGTGGAAATGAGTCCCTGCGGAGTTTCGTGAATCGATTCGTTCAGGGTTTCTTCTACTTCCGGGTCAATGACGATTGCTTTGAGTACATTGCTTTCATTCACATAGTTTGAGGAAATCTGTTTTCCCAGTGCCTGCCGTACGTATTCGGTAATCATATCAATATTTTTTGTGCTTCCGGAGTAATCCGAGATCGTTTCCAGGATAGTGAGCATGTTGCGGATTTTTACTCCTTCTTTCAGCAAATTTTGAAGCACCTTTTGAATCTCGCCGATAGTGGAGCGTTTCAGCGCTTCTTCCACAATAACGGGGTATTCTTTTTGTATCGCGTCCAGCATAGAGCGGACATCCTGGCGGCTCAAAAGCTCGCCGGAAACTTTCTTGATTACCTCAGTGAGATGGGTAGCTATCACAGACGGCGGGTCAAAAATATCAAACCCCATGGACTCAGCTTTTGCGCGCTCTTCGTTGGCGATCCACTTGGCGTCTAAGCCGAAAGCGGGTTCTTTTACTTCAATTCCTTCAAGCTGTTTCAAATCGAGCTTTGGGTTCATTGCCATAAAGCGGTTGACATAGATTTTTCCGCGCGCGGATTCTGATCCCCTTATTTTAATAATGTATTCCGAAGCGTCAATTCCGACATTGTCGACGATGCGGATAGGAGGGACCAGAATTCCAAGATCCAAACCGATCCTTTTACGGATCAATTTTATCCTATCGAGA
The DNA here is from genome assembly GCA_020052515.1 of Brevinematales bacterium. GTDB lineage: Bacteria > Spirochaetota > Brevinematia > Brevinematales > JAOACQ01 > JAGVOW01. Next base: position 7,267 of record JAGVOW010000030.1, read on the forward strand.
AGGTCGCCGCCCTGTTCTTTATCCACTAAAGGAATGAGGTTGTAACCTATCTCAAGGTTCATCGCGTCTACGCGGACGATGTCTTCTATGGTGGTGGGCTGTTCGGCCCCTTGTTTTGCTTTAGCTTGATCGGCTTTTTTCTCGGCGCTTTCTTTTATCGAAGCGGTCATCATATAGCCAATGCCGATGAAAAGCCCTCCCAGTGTCAAATTGATCAAAATGGGAAATCCGGGCAAAAATCCCATTAAAACGGTGGTTGTGCCCGCGATGTAAAGCACTTTTGGAGAGGCGCCGATCTGCGTTACAACATCGCGCCCGAATTTTTCACGGGAAGCTGTACGGGTAACAATGATACCGGTCGCTGTCGAAATAAGAAGCGCCGGTATTTGAGAAACAAGGCCATCTCCGACCGTCAGAAGCGTATAAGTTTGTGCGGCTTCGTTCAAGGCTTCTCCGCGGACTACAATGCCCGTGATCAAACCAACGATGATGTTGACCAGAGTGATCACTAAAGCCACTTTCACATTTCCGGAAACAAACTTGGAGGAACCATCCATTGCGCCGTAAAAATCGGCTTCCAGCCGAAGCTCTTCCCTTCTTCTTCTGGCTTCGTCTTCCGTAATCAACCCGGCGTTCAAATCTTCATTGATGGTCAATTGCTTTCCCGGTAAAGCGTCCAGAGTAAAGCGGGCAGCCACTTCCGATACGCGCGAAGCGCCTTTGGTAATGACTAAAAATTGAATAGCTAATAAAATGATAAAAATCGTGATTCCCACGATGTAGTTCCCGCTTACAACAAAGTTCCCAAACGCCCGGATTACCTGACCGCTAAAGCCCGAGCCCTGAGTCAGGATTAATCGGGTAGAAGATACATTGAGCCCCAGCCCAAAAATTGTTGTGAGCAGGACCAGCGAAGGAAAAGCCGAAAAATCCGCGGGCTTTTTCACATACATCGTACTGAGTATGATCATAATAGAAATAGCGAGATTTAAAACCAGCATTATATCGAGCACAAAAGCGGGTACAGGGATAATGAGCAGCAGAACTACTAATATCAAAGAAATGGCGACAAAAATATCAACATTTTCTTTTATTTTTCCCAGATTAAAAACATTTAAAAAACCGGTATTTTGGTTCGTTGCCACCTTGTTCCTCCTCTAAATATTTTAGGCCGCGACGCTTTCCTTCATCTGATAAACCAGCGACAAAACTTTCGCGACTGTCACAAAAAGCTCGGCCGGGATTTCCTGGCCCACCTCTACTCTTTTAAAAATTTCCCGCGCAAGCGGCTTATTCTCAATAATGTAAATGCCGTTTTCAGAAGCCACCTCTTTTATTCTCTGGGCAAAAGCACCTTCTCCTTTAGCAATGAGGACAGGGGCATTCATGTAAGAGGGTTCGTATTTTAGAGCTACCGCGATGTGAGTCGGGTTAGTGATGACCACATCAGCTTTTGGAACTTCATGGATCATTTTTTTGGAAAGAATACGGCGTTCCATCTCCCGGATTTTTGCTTTGATTTCGGGGTCTCCTTCCATTTCCTTAAATTCTTCCTTGATTTCCTGCTTGGTCATTCTTAAGGATTCTAAGTATATCCATCGTTGAAAAGCGTAGTCGGCAATAGCAAAAATGAGCAGCATTACGCCGGTAAAGCTAACAAATTGGAATAGAATGTTCCAGATCAAAGCGAAAGAATCTACTACGTTCATTCTGGCAAGATTAATCAGTTCGGCAATCCGGGCGTTCAGTATCAGAAAAGCAATGACAAAAACACCCACTACTTTAAAGAGCGATTTAATCAGATTGAATATAGTTTCGCGTGACCAGAACATTTTTGAAAAATTCTGGCCCATATTTGAAAAGATTTTACCGATATTAAAACTGATCTTTTTTGCCGAGAAAACAAGCCCTCCCTGAACCGCGTTTCCAAGTATCGCGGCTACTACTCCCACCAGCATGAGCGGCAGGACGCTTCCAGCCGAAAGCCAGAATATGTCCAGCATAAAAGGTATCACGCTATTCTTGTTCAATTTTATGGTTAATAAATTTTCCAGATAATACCGCATAATGGTAGCCAGGGAATTGAACATAAAACTACCGATCAAGCAAACTGTCCAAAAAGTAAGGAGAAAAACAATGATAGCTGTCAATTCCTGGGATTTGGGGATATTCCCTTCCTCTCGGGCCTTTCTTTTCTTGTATTCTGTAGGTTCTTCAGTACGGCCTTCGTCTTCAGCGGCAAAAGCCTGCAAGTCAAAGCGGTAATGGACAATATTTGGAGAGCATTCAATAGAGAAAAATGCTAATTTTTCAAAAAGTTCCATAATACTCCTGGACCCCCTAACCCTCTTAAAGGGGGAATAAACACAAAGACTTTACCCCCTTTAAGGGGGTAAGGGGGTCACGTCCCCGTTTTCATAAAATAAATCCATTCTTTCGCGTTTTCCATCAAATGGTGAATCATGGAGTCGCCTAATTCTATTACCGACGGCAAAACCAGCCAGACGGCTACAAATCCCGCGATCATTTTGATATTAAAACCCATAATCATCACGTTAAACTGGGGTGCGACCCTCGATATCAATCCCATCGCGACATCCAGGAGAATCGTTACGCCGATGATCGGCAAAGCTATCTTTAGGCCTACATCCAGCATAGCGCCTAAGACTGAAAGAAAACCCTTTATAATCATTCCAGAGGTATGCAAAGATACTCCATCACTTGTCCGGAAACTGTCTACGATCAACTGGATCATAGTAAAATGCCCGTCCGCTCTCAGAAGCAGAAGGATGATCAAAACCCCCAGAATATTGCCCAGAGCCGGAGTCTGCGTATCGGAGATAGGGTCAAACACTTCATTCATTCCCAAACCCATTTGAATGCTGAAAATCTGGGCGGACACTTGAAAAGCCGATATTAAAATAGAGACGAAAAAACCGACACCCGCGCCGAAAATAAAATTCGACAGAAGCTTCACTCCCAGGTCGGCGAGATTGTCGGGCGCTTTTACGCCCATTCCTATGACCAAAGGTATTGCGGCCAGGCTGACGAAAAAGCTGAAAGCCAGCTTAAAACGTGTCGGCATAGCGGCGCCGGCAAAAAACGGTGCTGATATAAAAAGACCGATGATTCGTATTAGTACCAGCAAAAACACCTGAAAATAATTTATAAAATATTCATACAACATTGTTCTACATCTTCGCCTGCGCGATTAAGTCAAACAAATTCTTAGTAAAATCTATCAAATGAGTCATTAAAAAAGGCCCCATAAAAACCAGCAAAAGCAGGATCACAATCATCTTTGGGACAAAAGTCAAAGTTTGTTCCTGGATAGATGTGGTTGCTTGAAAAATACTGATCACCAGGCCGACAATCATCGCGGCGCCAAGCAATGGAATAGAAAGAATCAGGATTTCATAGACTGTTTGATTCATAATGGAAGAAACCAATCCCTGGCTCATTAGCCTTTGCCTCCCTTACATTCTAAAACTGAGAATCAATTTTTCTACCAGCAAATCCCAGCCGTCTACCAGGAAAAATAGCAGTATTTTTAGCGGGAAAGAAACCATAATAGGGGGCAGCATCATCATTCCCATAGACATCAATACGCTTGCTACCACAACGTCAATAATCGTAAAAGGAATCAAAATCAGCATTCCCATATAAAAAGAGATTGTCAGTTCATTTAAAATAAAAGCGGGGATTAAGACGTATGTCGGCACATCCGCGGGGCTTTTTGGCCTTTCGATTTTAGCCATTTTGGTAAAACGGTAAATATAACGTTCCGATGTTTGCCGGAACATAAAAGTTCGAACGGGCTCAATGGTGCGAGCGAAACCGTCATCAAGCGAAATTTTTCCATCCAAATAAGGTTTTACGCCGTCTTGATAGGATTTGTTAAAAGTCGGGAACATAACAAAAAGGCTGATAAAAAGCGATAGCGCTACGATAACCTGGTTAGGCGGAAGGTTTTGTGTGGCCAATCCTCTGGATACAAAAGAGAAAACAATGTAAATACGGACAAAGCTGGTTAATACAATCAACAGTGTGGGTGCCAGCGAAATAATGGTGATTAAAAACAGAATCTGCAGGGAAAGGGCCACCTGACGTGGATTTTTAGCTTCCTGAATATTAAAGTTAATAGTAGGTATGGGAATGTTGCCGCCAGCCTGCTGAGCAAAGGCTGGCGCGCAGAATAATAATAGTATTAGAATAAAAAGAACGGCCTTTTTATTCATATTCCCCTCCCGATTCTGCAAATCCGGCTATAGCACAAACTGTGCATTGTTGTGCATAACGTAGCTTTTAGTAGAAATTTTGCTACTACCAAATTATATTATTACTTGTATTGTAAAAAAATGCAAGAGTTTTTCAACTATTTTTTGTTTTTTTGTTTGATTGATTAATTTCGAAGTTTGTGATAAAATATTTCACTAGGAGAAAATAGGGCTATCGATAAACTAAAAATGCAGCCGCAAGCTTTATTGCGTTTGATTTGCGTGGGCTAAAGCCCGCGGTTACATAATGCAATCTAAATTTATCAACAGTTCTAAATAGATAAGGGGAAGTTTTATGAAGAAATTTTTACCAGCGGCTTTGTTTGTTATTTTTGGCTTTTCTTTTGTCTATTCCGCTGATGAACTGCAGAATTTAGATTTTTTGGCAAGGTATTCCGTTCTTAATTCTTCAGCTTTTGCCGAAGATACAGCGGCTTTATTTTTAAATCCGGCGGGCCTGGGTAGAATCAGCCGAATGAATTTTATCTTTTCCACCTCTCCCTCTTTGACAATAAATTTTTTAGGGTTGTCCTCTATGATTCCTTTGTTGGGAGGAACGATTGGAGGCGGGTACTATAATCTGATGGATAACTCAAAAAGAGGTCTGGCGCTTGGCTGGGGCAGGGAAGTAACGGGTTCTCTTTCGCTTGGTTTTGCGCTCAAGACGGTTTCCCGGGACCCTTCTCTTTCTTCCAGCAGTTTTCTTTTTGATGCCGGGTTGATTTTCTATCCCAATGAGACAATGGGCTGGAGTTTGTTTAAAAATAGCTGGTTAAACAACAAACTTTTTTTAAGTATGGCGATTCAGAATATTGGTATTTCTTCGCTTCCCGCGAATGCGGAAGATCTAAATCTTAGATTGGGGATGGGGTATTATTTAAAACCGCTCTGGACGAAGTTGTTTGTGGAAAAGAACTTATTTAACACTAATGACCGTTTGATTCTGGGTTTAGAATTTAATCCAGAAGCGGCCTTTTTGAAATTTTTGAATCTTCGTGTTTCTTATAATTTTCAAGATTTGAATGCCGGTTGTGGTATAAAAGGCGATGATGCGAGCCTGGACGCATCTTATTCAACTGCTAGAAATGCCGTTTGTGTTTCCTTCAATGTTTATTTTGAAAAAACTCGCCAGAAACTTTCTCTGGAATCTACGGATATAGGCATCCGCTATTACAATGAGGCACGTGAGATGGATAACAGCGGGGATGATGATGCGTTCTCCAGGTATTATGACGCGCTGAACGCTTTTGAATCCGCCCTCTTTTATGATAAAGAAAATAAAAAAGCCAAACTTTATAAAAATCAGATCAACGAGCGGTTTTCAGATTATTATAATGGCTTTGTTAATACGGCCAGAGAATTTGAGGAAAAGAAGGATTACCCATCCTCATTGGCGTATTACAATAAAGCTTTTCTCATTGACCGCAATGACGCGACATCTAAGAAAATTCAAGTTCTCTCTAAGGAACGTAGCGTTGTCTCTTATCTGCAGAACAAAAAGGCAAGCATTAGCAGTTTCATAAAATCCAGAAAATACCTTGCGGCCAGCAAAGAAATCCAGAAAGTGCTGGCCATTGTTCCTAATGATCCTGACGCGAAACGAATGGAAGGTGAAATAGCCGGAAAGCTGGATGCTATTTCTCAGCGTTATTATAATAAAGCGCTGAATTTTTATGACAAGGAAATGTATGAAGAATGCATTGCCCAGGCAAAAATTTCCCTACAGTACAATCGTGACTTTGACAGGGCGGATGACCTGATTAATCTGGCCGCGGCTGAAATAACACAAAAAAAGGGTATGGATCAAGCTTGGAAAAGGTTTAAAAACAAGGATTATCTGGGCACTTTGAGGATGGTGGGCTGGATTTTGTCTAGAAATCCCAGAAGCCAGGATGCCCAGGATCTCAAAGAAAAGACCATTCGGGCACTGAAAGAAAACGCAAAAGCTTATCTGGAAAGCGGTATTGAAAAGTACAATCAGTCTCAATATGAGGAAGCGGTGCAGGAATTTGATAAAGTCCTGGTTGTTGATACGAATAACAACACCGCCAATGATTATAGAAACAGGGCACTTTCAAAGATGAAGGCGATCGAAAAGTTGGATGAGATTGAGGAAGAGTAGAGGATTTATGAGAAAAAGATTGGGAGTCAATATTGACCATATAGCGACTCTCCGGCAGGTCAGACAGGCTGAAATACCAGATCCGGTACAGGCGGCTGTTTTTGCGGAATTGGGCGGGGCGGATGGTATTACGGTGCATTTGAGGGAAGACAGAAGGCATATTCAGGACAGGGATGTTTATCTTCTCCGAAAAACGATTAAATCAGCTTTGAATCTCGAAATGGCGATTCATCCGAAAATAGTGGAGGTCGCTTTAGGTTTAGTGCCGGATGAGGTTTGTATTGTGCCGGAAAAACGGGAGGAAATCACTACCGAAGGCGGTTTGGATGTCTTGAGGAACTTAGCGGATTTAAAAATAGTGATTCAAAAGCTCCGTGCAAAGAATATACAGGTGAGCCTTTTTATAGATGCCCTAAAAGAACAGATAAAAGCTTCCCAAGAGGCGGGAGCTGATAAAATAGAAATTCATACTGGCCGGTACGCGCTTGCCGAAAAAGGCGCTGTTCAGAATGAGCTCGGAAAAATTGTGGAAGCTTCAAAATACGCGAGTTCCCTGGGGCTTTGTGTAAACGCGGGGCATGGCTTGAATTATGCGAATGTTTATCCTATCGCCAAAATTCAAGAGATAGAAACATTAAATATAGGCCATTCGATTGTTGCCAGGGCTGTTTTTACCGGTTTGGAAAGGGCGGTAAGAGATATGGTTTTACTATTAGAGCATGCGGACAAAAGCAGCGGTAATTGATTTTTTTTTTATTTTCAGTTAAAATAAAGGGTGGTGAGGTTATCTGTGCCTGAAAACATAGAACTCAAACAGAAGATATACCGGGTTTTACGGGAATGTCAATTGGATGTTGCCGAAGAACTTGCTCTAAAAGGGATGGAAGAAGACTTTCATAGCCAGGACCTCGAGAAAATACTAAAAATAATTAAATTCTGGCAGAATCGGGCGGAACTTTTTACTTACTCGGAAAATCACTCGGAAAAGCTGTTAAAGGAATGGGATTCTTTTATTGATTTTTGCCAGGAAAATCAGCTGGATAATAAAAAAGCGATACTTTCGATTAAGGATTTTGTTTTCCGAAAGGTAATTGACTCTCTGATTGACTCTTACCGGCTTTCACCTGTTCCGGAAAGGGAAACACTGGTGCTTTTGGGCGAGTCGTTTTATGAAATAGGGATGACAGACAAAGCGATTGAAACCCTGGAATACGCGATGTCCATCTCGCAGGAAGATGAAGATGTCCGGATATACGCGATGTTGGGCAATTTGTATGCCGAGAGCGGCGAGAAAGACCTGGCAATGTTATTGTACAATGATATTTTTTTGAAATTTCCTCAGGTTTTAAATTTAGAAAAAATTGATTTTCCTCCGATTCAGAGGTTAATACAGATAATTCGGGAAGATGGTTTTCGGGACAATGAAGTGGCGGAATGGGTTCCTTTTTACGGCTATGTTTACGGGGGCCTGACGGCAAAGCGGAAGCTGGAATATAAGGATTATATAGATTTGCAGGAAAAGATAAAAGATTATGAAAAAGCCCTGCGAGTTGACAAGAAAGTGATCCGGTTTATTATTCCCCGATTGATTAATTTTTATTTGTGGGTATTGGATTATTACTTGTTTCAAGCTGGAGCGGTTCATCCGGGACAAAGTGTAATCAGAAGAATAATGGAACTGCTGGGGGCTCTAGCGGTTGAGGAAAAAGTAAAGAAAAAATTAAAAGATAAGGCTGAGGCGGTTTTCAGGCAGCTACAGGAAAGTCAGGCTGGGAAAATTGCTTCGATAAAAAAGGGGACGCCATGTCCATCATAGCGGTTGGATCTTTAGCTTTTGACAGTATCAAGACCCCTGTTGGTAAAAAAGATAGGGTTTTAGGCGGGTCATTGACCCATTTTTCTAACGCGGCCTACTTTCTTTCCCGGCCTAAATTGATAGGGGTAGTGGGAAATGATTTTACTGAAAAAGAGTGGGAATTTATTCGCTCAAAATCGGAGGCCTTAGATGGAGTTGAGGTCTTGTTGGAAGAAAAATCCTTTTTTTGGGAAGGCTATTATTCGGAAGATTTTGATACTGCCCATACAGTGAAAACGGAATTGAACGCTTTCGCGAAATTTGCTCCACGGCTACCCGAGAATTACAAAGCAAAAGGGGATATTCTCTTTTTAGCAAACATTGATCCAGTGATACAAAAACAAGTAGCCCTTCAATGCGGGCATTGCCATTTAAAGGTTCTGGATACGATGAATTTCTGGATCCAGAATGCACCGGATGCCCTGGCGGAGGCTTTTGATGCGGTTGACGCAATTGTCATCAATGAAGGTGAAGCTTTTCTGCTGACGGGAGAGAAGAGTATTTTGAAAGCGGTTGAGAAATTGCTGAAGCCGCACTTTCAGTTTATTATTTTGAAAAGGGGCTCAAACGGAGTTATGGTATTCGGCAAAGATTTCATTGTTTCTTTGCCGGCTTACCCGGTGAGAAAAGTGATAGACCCAACTGGGGCAGGGGATAGTTTCGCGGGCGCTTTTATGAGTTACTTAGACGCGAAAAAAGTGAAGAAAATCAATCGGGAAGTCGTAAAAAAAGCCGCGGCTTATGGAACGGTGGTCGCTTCATTCGCGATAGAAGATTTTGGTGTTGACGGCATAAATAAAGCGGCAAAAGCTGATATTGAAAGCCGCTTCAGGGAATTCGAGAAAATAGCGTCGTTTTAACGGAGAGCAAGTAGCCGCAAGCTTTAGCTTGTGCTTGATTTACGCGGGCTAAAGCCCACGGCTACTTAAAACTGAGGAGGAATTAATCATGGCGGATACGATGATCAAACGTAAGGAAGACATTCTGCTGGACATTGAAGAAAAATTAAAAGAGGAAAAGTGGACGCGTGCTGCTATAGAAAGCTATAGTGTGAAAAATTTTATTGAACTGGATAGCACCATCCGATTGGCTTTAGATGAGAATTACAAAGATGAATTGAAGTCTCTCTGTAAGGAATATTTAAAACACAATCAAAACAGTGTTGTGGGCCTTTATATTGTCGGTGTGCTTTCTCTGGAAGAATCTTCTGTCGATGACACGCATCTTCCGCAGATTATTAAACTTTTTATGGACAACAAAAAGTACAAAATCGCGGAATTTCTGGCGGAAAAACTTCTGTCTTACCGTGAAAATAAATTTTCGTTGAAGATTTTAGAGACGCTTTACGAAAGCTATGGCAATATGGATGAGCTTTTTAATATTAAGAAAAGGCTTGTGCTTATTGATTCTAAAGACGCGGCAAACGCGAAATTTTTAGGCGAGTATTACGAAAAGCAGGGGGATAAAGACCAGGCGATGTTTTACTACCGGCTGGCTATGGAGAGGTATTTCAAGTCTAAAAGTGTAAAACTTGCTGAAGAATTGTGGAACAAAGTAACTAAATTGTATCCGGAGGATCATAATCTCCTGATTGCTATGTCGAAAAAGGCCCGGGAAGTTCTGGGAGATGAGAGAGTGGCGGATATGGTCTATAACGATTTTGTCCGTAATGCCATAAAGCATGAAAAATACGACAAAGCTTTGAAGGTGCTCAAGGTAATTATTGATTTTAAACAGGGCGATAAAGTTTTGAGAAAAGCTATTGAGGATTGTTACCGGAATATCTATAAAAATCATAGCCAGCTGGAGAAATATTTAAAATTATCCGCGATTGGCCAGAGCTGGAAGCCTTACAAAGAAGCAATCCGGGTTTTTGAAAGTCACATTGCTTTTGATCAGGAAGTGTTTGTCTCCCATAAAAGCTGGGGCGTGGGTACAGTGAAAGACATCCAGAATGACAAAGTGACCATTGATTTTGAGGGCAAGAAGAACCATGAAATGTCTCTGGAAATAGCCCTTCGCGCGCTTTCAATTCTGGATCCGCAGAATATAGTAATTTGGAAGAATTTTAAGAAAGAAGAGCTGAAAAAGCTCATGCAGGAGAGCCCGCTTCAGGTTTTGGAAATTATTCTGAGAAGCAAAAATGGTGAAGCTTCAGCCCCTGAAGTAAAAGCATGTTTGGTTCCGGATATGTTGAAAGATAATGAGTGGGCAAAGTGGTGGAACGGCTGCAAGAGGCAGATGGAGAACAGTACCTCCATTATTCAGAATCCGACAAAAAGAAATATCGTTGAGCTTCGTGAAAGCGAAATGACTCTTTCTGAGGAGATTGTGAGCAAATTTAAAAAGACTACGACTTTTGAGAATAAGGTAAAGTTGTTTGTGGAATTTGTGATGAGCAGCGGTAAGATTAATACTGATGAAGCGATCTCATTGGTCAATTATTTTTCTGAAATCATTAAGGCACAGAGCGAATCAAATGAGAAAAAGCTTGTTTCCTTGACTGCCTTAAAGTACGCCAATTACGAAGGTTACAATGATAATCTGGTTGACAGTTCTATTATTTTTAGTATAAAGAATCTCTTTGACCTTTACCAGTCCCTGGAAGTTGAACTGAAAAAGCCTTTCCTGATTATCCTGATGAAAAAACTCAAAGATTGGGACCACAAGTTTTTGGATTTTATTTCTCACTCCAATGGCACAAAATTAGACCGTTTTATGTTGAATGAATTGGATCTGCATGAGAAATACGAAGTGATTAATGGAATTTTTGTTTCTTCTATGAATAGTTTTCAGGAAAATCCAGAACTTTTTATCTGGATTTCGAAAGTAATGCTGGAGGAAAGCAGCTCTTCGATTAAAGAAAGAATAGGAATTAAGGAAAGCGAGATTATATTCAGGCTGCTTTCTTTATTGGATATACTGAATGCTGAGATAGAGATGAAAAGCAATGTGGGAAGGAATAAGAAGGTCATCACGGCTATCTACGACCTTTTGTTTAAGAAAAAAGTTTTGGCCCAAGCCGTAGAAGTATCGGATGAAACAACCAATAAATCTATTTTGTCGCTGATTCGTTCCTCAGTTTACCTTGAAGAAGAACTAAAAAACGAGTATGGAGATAAAATCATATCCCTTTTCCCTGCTTTAAAGAAGATAAATAAGCAGGAAAAGATAGTTATCCGGCATCCCTTCCTGGTAACTCGTTTTTCTCTTTCGACAAAGAAAAGCGAAATGGCCAGAATTATGGCCGTTGATATTCCTGAAAATAGCAAAGCGATCGGCGAGGCAATGGAAAAAGGCGATTTAAGAGAGAACGCGGAATATAAGGCCGCTCTTGAAAAACAGGATCAGCTCAAAGCGGCTGCTTCCAAACTTGAATCGGAAATCAATCAGGCGAAGATTTTGGACCACAGTCAGGTAAATACTTCTATTATTGATGTAGGGACAAAAGTAGCGCTGAAAAATCAAGACGGAAAGAAAGAAGAATATCAGATTTTAGGCGCATGGGATCTTGATTTTAAGAAGCATGTTATTTCTTACCATTCTCCCCTGGGAAAAGCTCTTTTAGACAAAAAGATTGGCGATGAAGTAGATTTTGATTTTAACGGTGAGAAGAAGCGTTATGAGGTAATGGGGATTCAATTAGCGGATTTTGAATAGAGATTGGATAAATAAAGACGAGAGAGGGTAAAGTTATGACAGGTATTTTGGGGATTTTGATACAAATCGGTTTGGGGGCTTTTGCTGCTTTCTATTATGTGAAAATTATAAAAAGACCGGTATTTGGCCATTTGTGGGGCGCAATGATAGTCGGGGTGATTGGGGGAGTTTTGGGAGGTTTTTTCTTGAAGTACATTACCAAATTTTTGGTAGAACCTCCTTATATTCCAGTAGATTTTGTGGCAACTTTGTTTGGAGCTTTTCTACTGATCTGGGTTTTTTCAAAACTGGCTCATCAATGATTTTAATGGAGGAGGTCTTAAGTTATGGTGAATGAATTAGACGAAGTAACAGTAGGCGCGATAGCGATAAAAGCGCCTGTTACGGTTAATCTGGAGACGCCTGTTTCAAAGGCGGTGGAAAAAATGCTCCGGGAAAAAATCCATCATATTATCGCGGTGGATAAAAATGGCAAACCGGTTGGGATTATTTCGGCTTGGGATATTTTAAAGCTTACTTTTTTATCTGAGAACGCGAAGGAGTACCCGATATCCAAGCTGATAGAAGGGCAGAAGCTTATTTTTGTGTATACGGAAGTCAGTTTAAGGGATGCTTTAAATTTGATGATTAATAAAGGTATCCGCGCAATGCCAGTTCTGGATGAGCACGACAAGCTGGTAGGAAAAGTCAGCATTATGACCATTGCCCAATTTGTTAAAGAAAAACTATGAGCAAATATCTGGTTACTTCGGCGCTTCCGTATGCCAATGGGCCGATTCATCTGGGGCATCTGGCTGGAGCTTATTTGCCGGCGGATGTTTTTGTACGCTTCAGGAAGATCAATCGAGATGACGTGGTTTTTATTTGCGGGAGCGACGAGCATGGTGTTCCTATTACCATTCGCGCCGAGAAGGACTGTGTCACTCCGCGGGATGTGGTAAACAAATACCACCTTGAATTCAAAAAGACTTTTCAAAATCTGGGCATTGAGTTTGATAATTTTTCCGGCACATCGCGGCCTAAGCATTATGAAATCTCTCAGAAGTTTTTTCGGGATTTAAATAAAAATGGGCATATATCCGTTCACACAGAAAAACAATTCTACGATGAAAGTAAAAAGCGTTTTTTGCCGGATCGTTATGTGGAGGGGATTTGCCCTCACTGCGGTTACGATAAGGCAAGAGGCGATCAATGCGACAAATGCGGCAAGCTTTTAGACCCGATGGATTTGATCCAGCCGAAAAGTGTTTTGTCAGGCGAAAAGCCACTCATTAAAGAAACCAAACACTGGTATTTGAAGCTTCAAGATTTTGAGGAAAAGCTGAAAACCTGGATCTCTTCTAAAAAAAATTGGAAGTATAATGTAAAGAACTTTGTGCTGGGATGGATAGGCACGGAAGGTTTAAAAGAAAGGGCGATTACCCGGGATCTCAATTGGGGTATTCCGGTCCCTCTGGAAGAAGCTGCTGGAAAGGTCCTGTATGTCTGGTTTGACGCTCCTATTGGTTATATTTCTTCCACAGTAGAATGGGGAGAGAATCTGGGTAAACCGGATCGATGGAAGGACTATTGGCTGGACCCGGAAACAAAGCTGGTCCATTTTATCGGCAAAGATAATATTCCTTTTCATGCCATTATCTGGCCGGCTATGCTTATGGGCCAGAATACGCCCTACATTTTGCCCTACGATATACCCGCTAATGAGTATCTGACTCTGGAAGGGGAAAAGCTTTCTACTTCTCAGAATTGGGCGGTTTGGGCGGATGAATACCTTGCATCTTTCCCGCCGGATCCCTTGCGGTATTTTCTGGCGGCAAACGCTCCGGAAAGCAAGGATTCCGATTTCTCCTGGAAAGCTTTCCAAACTCGTAACAATGAAGAATTGGCAAATATACTGGGCAATTTTGTAAACCGGACGCTTACCTTTGTTCAAAACAATCTGGGTGGTATTATTCCAGAAGGAAAATACGGACAGGAGGAAAACAAGATTTTTGCCGCGCTGGAAGAAAAGATAAAAAATATTGTTGAATGTTTTGCTTCCTACAAAGTCCGGGAGGCAACGCAACTTTTAATGGATATTGCGCGCATTGGTAACAAGTATTTTGACGAAACCAAGCCCTGGGTATTGAAAAAAGAAAATCCGGATAAGCTTTCTACGGTTATGAATATTTGTGTGAATATTCTCAGAATGCTTTCCGTAACCATGTACCCTATTATTCCATTTTCCGCTCAAAAGCTCTGGAAAATGATTGGGGAAACCGGCAGTATTATGGAAGAAAAATGGGATAGCCTCAGCGGGAAAAGAGTAAAAGCGGGTCAAAAATTAGGCGCGTTAGAGATTCTTTTTACGAAATATGAGGATAAACTGATCCAGGAACAAATCGACAGGCTACTCGATAAATCAAAAAGAAAAGAGGCGAGTATGGAAGAAGAAGGCAAAAAGTCGGTTACCATTGAAGAATTTAAGAAGTTTGATTTAAGGGTGGCTGAGATACTGGAGGCTTCACCGTTAGAAAAATCCAATAAGCTTCTGAAACTGAAAGTCAAAGTGGGGGAGCAGGAAAAGCAGATCCTCGCTGGAATAAAAGCGTTTTATCAGCCGGAAGAACTGATCGGCAAAAAGGTGATTATTATTAATAATCTGGAACCGGCGAAACTGATGGGTGAGCTTTCTGAGGGGATGGTACTGGCCGCGAGTAATGATGATAAATCTAAGGTGATAGTGCTTTCGCCGGTTTCGGATATCGAGAGCGGGGCGAAAGTAAGTTAGACCCTCTAGTCCCCTTAAAGGGCGGCAATTCAAATGTTTTCCCCCCTTTAAGGGGACTAGAGGGTCACAGGAGTACTATATGCTCAATGATTTGAAAAAATTCTTCTTTGAAAGATGGCCTATTTTTTTCTTCTTAGGGTTGCTGGTTGTTTTCTATTGGGATTTCTTGTCAGGAAAATCTTTTATCTGGGAAGATCTTCTGTATATTGGATTTCCGCAGATGAATTATTTTGTTTCCAACCTGGCGAGCGGGCATTTCCCCTTCTGGATTTCAGGAGTGAGAGATGGAATGCCTTTTTATAGCGACACAGGCCTGGGGGCTTTTTATCCGCTGAATTGGCTGTTGGCGCTTTTCGCGTTTGGGGGAAAGCTTTCTTTCCTGGCTTATCAATGGTACCTTATACTCCATTTAGCGCTGGGAGGAGTTTTCACCTATCTATTTCTGAAAAGCAATAAACTGGATTCTAAGGCTTCTCTGGTAGGCGCTATTGTTTTTACCTTTTCCGGGTATTTGTCCCTTCATTTTATCCATATTTCTTTTATAGAGGTGATGATCTGGCTTCCCCTGGAGCTTTTGTTTGTCAAAAAAGTTTTTGTGGAAAGAAAAATAAAAACCTATCTGTTTTTGATTTCAGCTATTTTGATGTCTTTCCTTCCCGGTTCGCCTCAGATCAGTTTGTATAGCTCTTTACTTTTAGTTTTCTATTGGTTTTATCAGTTCTTTATCATTGAAATCGAGAAAGGGCAAGCCATCCCAATCATGATTCGGAAATTGCTTCTTGAAATTGTCAAAATCGCGGGGGTATTCTCGATGGTTCTGGTTCTCGGGGCGGTTTATATTATTCCTACCGCGGAAAACTGGTATTACAGCTCCCGGCAATCTTTTGGCTTTAAAGAAATCGCCGATCAGTCATTGCCCTGGAACTATCTACTCCATTCTTTTGTGCCCAATTTTTTTGGTGTTTGGAATGGGAGCGGAAGCGGGGTTCCCTTTTGGGGATTTAATAAAGACACTATCGAGTACGCTACATGGCATGCCGGTACCTGGCAGTATTGGGAATTTGGTTTTTACGCGGGCCAGATAGCTCTTATTGCTCTCGTAATCCTGTTGTTTAATGTAAAAAAGTTTTTTCAGGGGAAAAAGGAAGGTTTGTTTTTTGTTTTTGCGGCTTTTTTAGCGTTCTGGTTTATGCTGGGCAGATACGGCGGCTTGTTTAATGTTCTTTACTATATCATGCCGGGCGTGTCATTATTCCGAACGCCGGCTCGAATGGCTTCTATCTTAGATTTTTGTTTGGCGGTCCTCAGTGCTTATTTTGTACATTTTGCCTTGAATAAAGAGAATTCGCTTTCTCTGGAAATCAAAAAGCCCTTGATTGTATTGTCAGTTTTTTACGGCATTCTTTTCATTTGTTTTTTGCTTTTCGGCAATTCAATTGCCCCTGAGCTGCTCAATGACAATGTTTTTGGTAATTCTTTGGCCCAATTTCTCATGAGCCTGGTGTTATTTGTGATTTTGTCAGCGCTTCTCATTTTTACCGCCCGGGAAAAGGAAATGAAACGCAAGGAATGGCTGTCCTGGATTATTGTAGGGGTTATTTTTGTTGATTTATTTCTTGCTTTTCAGCATTTTCATAAAGGCAAGACAGATCCAGAGCTGTATTATTCAGACCGCAATTCTCTCTTGCCGCAGTTTGAGTCTTTAAAAAAACAAACAGGCCTTTTCCGTTTTGCCCAGCTTCGGGACGGAAAAATTTCGGAAGAAATGGTTTTTCCACGCAATACCGCTTATATTTTCCAGGATTTGGAAGTTCCAGAGGGTTATATTCTTTATGGATTGAAAGATGTGATGAAGTTTCAATCGATGAGAAATGAAGCGGCAAAAATGGATATTCAAAATATCGGTGTCGCTTTTAATTATGATTCTATGACGCAAAAATCTTCCCTCTTTATTTATACAAACTCATTGCCCCGGATGAAATTTTACTCGAAGGTAAAAGTTTTCGAGCGTACAGAGGATGTTTTTTCTGCGCTGGAAAACGGGTCCCTTGATTATAAAAATGAGGCCGCTGTTTTATCTCAAGAAACCGTCCAATTCG
The DNA here is from genome assembly GCA_020052515.1 of Brevinematales bacterium. Taxonomy (GTDB): domain Bacteria; phylum Spirochaetota; class Brevinematia; order Brevinematales; family JAOACQ01; genus JAGVOW01. The sequence continues at coordinate 24,050 of JAGVOW010000030.1, forward strand.
CGTTTCTACAATCAACAAATAAAGAAACCACCAATAGCATAAGCAAAATCAGCTATGAAAAGAAAAGTCCGGAAGAGTATGTTATTCATTACGAGGTTTCTTCGCCCGGGGTTCTTTTTATTTCGCAGTCTTTTTATCCCGGCTGGAAAGTGGCGGATGGAAAGTTTAATTTGATCCATGTCTTTGGTGCTTTTCAGGGCGTTGTTCTTCCTGAGAGTGGAGAAGGAAGTTTTGTCCTAAAATTTTCCCCTGATTCTTTCAAAATTGGGTTGTGGATCAGCGCTGTTTCTTTCTTGATTTTCGTAGTGGTTTTAATTCTCGCGTTACTTAAAACGAAGCGTCATAATTTAAAGAAAGAATGCGATTGAGCTTTCCGGAATAAAACTCATACTGGAAGACTATCATTACTTTAAAGGGCGGAGTGGGTACAAAAGACACTATTAAGGAAGGAAGTATCTGTTCCGGCCTGGAGAAGCTTAAGTAAAAATTCTCCAGGGTAAATCCCAGCATAAAAAAAGGTGATAAAGCAACGCTGATCCCAAAGAAAAGGGATGTATTTGTTAGGTCCCGCGCTTCAGCGGGGAGCAGAGGGAATCTTAAGCCCGTGCTGACTACGTCATTGCCGCCGAAAGCGCTGTAGCGCCACGAGAGGGCTGTATAGAAACCATAAATGGTAGCCGGCCTCTGATTGTTTGTCCCGAAATAAGTGCCATTTTTTCCATAGACAAAGCTGTCAAAACCGATAGCCCAGAATAAGTGATTAAAGTCGCGGAGGATGTTGATTCTTATATAAGCGCCCGGTATATTGACATTCACATCTCCGGAGCCGATCAAACCGTCAAAGTTTTCCGAAATACCCAGGGCCAGCATGTCAAAAACACCAACAATCACTGAGCTTTTTACACCCCCATTTTCATAGAGAATAAAGTCAGTATAAAAGTGCCCTCTGCCGAAACTTTCGGCTGTGGGGACAGAGCCAATAGCGGCCGGAGCGCTATTGGCTATAGGAGAGCGGATGCTTACCGGTTGGGATGAAGAAGGTTCATCCACCACAAAGTCGTCTGCGAAGATGAAAGTAAAGGGCAAAAATAATACAAATAAAACAATTATTTTTTTGAGCATATTATCTCCTCTATTCAACCTTATTCCTCCCGCTAGAGTATAGGCGCGGTTAATTAACCGCGCCTATACCATAAAAAACCTCAATAGAGTCTAATTCCCATAACCATTCGTAATGGGCATTCTCCTGTCTTTTCCAAAAGCCCTGGGGGTGATTTTAATTCCAGGAGGCGCCTGCCGCCTTTTATATTCGCTCATGTTTATCAACCGGATCACTCGTTTAACCAGGTCTGTGTTTTTTATTTCGGAATCTATTTCCTCAAAAGTTTTATCCTCTTCTACATAATATCGGATGATTTTGTCTAAAATCGAGTATTCCGGCAGACTGTCTGTATCTTTTTGATCTGGGCGAAGTTCAGCAGAAGGAGGCCTGTCAATAATTCTCTGGGGAATAACAGGGCTTATTGAGTTGCGATAATGCACTAGATCATAGACGGTTGTTTTCAGCACATCTTTAATGACTGCGAAACCGCCGGCCATGTCTCCATAAAGCGTGGCGTATCCAGTGCTCATTTCGCTTTTATTCCCGGTGGCCAAGACCAAGTATCCAAATTTGTTAGAAAGCGCCATAACAATATTGCCCCGGATCCGGGACTGCAGATTCTCTTCCGCGATCCCGAAAGGCAGGCCTTTGAAGATTCCTTCCAGGGAATTCTGAAATTTTTCAAACAAGGGAATAATAGGTATTTCGAAGAGCTCTACTCCCATATTTTGAGAAAGATTCCGAGCGTCTTCTCCGCTGATTTCAGCGGAGTAAGCGGAGGGCATATAAATTCCTTTAACTTTTTCAGCGCCTAAAGCATCTACGGCTATAGCCGCCACTAAAGCGGAATCAATGCCGCCGCTTAAGGCGATGATAACCTTCTCGAAACCGTTTTTCTCCGCATAATCCTTTGTTCCCAGAACCAACGCATGGTAAATGGAGGCAATATTGCTTTTCGTTGCGAGCACAACGGGAGGCTTTTCAATAGAAGACAGCTTGTTTTTTCGGGGCATATTTTTACTGATGTCTATTATCTGGATTTTAAATGGTAGTTCCACGCTTGAAGAAGTGAGTTCTTTCTCCTGCTTTCTGCGGATGTCTTTTAATCGCCTCCGGAATACGGAATCGCCGTCCAGGTCAAAGGTAGAAAAATCTTCTTCAAAGGACTTCATTCTGGCAATCAGAACCCCTTCTTCGTTAAATACCGTAGAGGAACCGTCGAACACCAGTTCATCCTGCCCGCCTACCAGATTGCAGTTGATCAAGAAAACGGACTCATCCCCGGCTCTGGTGGAAAACATCGTTTCCCGGTAATTCTGCTTTCCGGCGTGATAGGGCGAAGCGCTGATATTCACAATGATTTCCGCGTTTCCCAAGAGCGTTTGATAGTGCAGCGGCCCTACCGGGTACCAGATGTCTTCGCAAATATTAACGCCGATCCGCATTTGCTTGTATAAATAGACTGGAATGGTTTTTCCGGATGTAAAATAGCGTTTTTCATCAAACACACCATAATTCGGAAGAAAAATTTTGTGATAAATATCCGCCAATACTCCATTATAAATCACTGCGGCGGCGTTGTATATCTGATCTTCTTTCTTATCAATAAAGCCAGCAACAACTAGAATGTCTTTTCCCTGAGTGAAAAGAGTAAGCGCGTTTAAGGCTTCTAAATTCGATTCGATGAATTGCGGCCTGAAAACTAAATCCTCAGGGGGATAGCCGCTCAAAGCGAGCTCAGGAAACAAGACAACGTCTGATTTTTGACGAATGGCTTCTTCTATGCCGTCTTTTATCTTTTCCAGATTTTTAGAAATATCACCTACCGTAAAGTTCATCTGGGCAATGGAAAATCTTCCTATCTTCATTTTACTCCCTTTTCTTCGCTTTTGCCAGGGATACTCCATTTTTCTTTAAAAGCGAAAAAACTCCTTTCCAGTTTGATTTTGTTACCATATAACGAGGTAAATTATAAGGGTCCTCGTTTTCTGCCAATGGAACCTTCAGAAAATTATGCTTGAGCGAAAAAGAATATTCAAAACCGGCCTTTTTCAATGTGTCTATGGTAATCTGTGAAAAAGAGCCAAAAGGATAAGCATAAATGGCTATTTTTGAGGAAAAAGATCGCTCCAATTTCGACCTGGATTGATAAATTTCCCTCATAAAAGATTTTTTGTTCGAGTCATAGAGCTTTTGATTGACAAATTCATGGGTATACCCATGCGCGCCTATAGTAACACCTTCTTTTAGGTAATTCTTTAAATCATGGAAAGTAAGAGAATAATGCATTTTTCCAGTGATACCCGGATAAATAAAGAGGATAGGCTGTATCTCGTTTTCTTTCAGTACACTTTCGTAAATATTCTTGACAGAACGGTTTCCGTCATCAATAGTAATCAAAATATTCTGCGAACCTGTAACTTCATTACTGAGAATATCCTGAAAACTGACAAAATGATACCCCAAGCTCTTCATCGCCTTGATCTGGTTTTGAAATTCCTCAGGAGAAAAATCGGTATCATAATTTTCCCCCAGAAAACTATGATAACACAGAACTATTACTCTTCCTTCCGCAAAACAAGTAGATACGCTCAACGCAACTAAAAGTAAAATACCCAAAAAGGTGCGCATAAAAAATAACCTTCCTAAATTAATGTTCTACCTTATTATAATAAAATCCTATCGTTAACGCAAATCTTATTCCTGAAACCATGCGTTCTCAAAGCCCAGGCTCTCAGCGTAATCCAGAACAATCTCATAATCTTTAAGGGAAAGCGGCTCGTTTATTTCAGGCAGATATTTTTCGCTTACCCGGTAAGCCGGAAAATATTGAGACATAATCCCAATGAAAACTTGATTGGACAAATTTTCTTTAATCCACTTCAAGGCTCCTATAGAATTATCGACGTTATTTGGAAGGACTAAATGCCGGATAATCAATCCTTTTTGCGCGATACCGTTCTCATCCAGAACCAATCGGCCTTCTGTCTGCCGGTACATTTCTTTCAAGACAGCGCTGTCATATTCAAAATAGTTCTCCACTCCGGAATATTTTTTTGAGAGTTCGGGAGTTACGTATTTGATATCCGGAAGATAGATATCAAGAATCCCTTCCATATCGCGGATGACATCTGCTCGGTCGTAGCCGCTGGTGTTGTAGACCAAAGGAATGGAAAGGCCTTTTTGGTAAGCTCTGTCCAGGGCGCTGACAATCTGATAGAGATAATGGCTGGGAGTCACAAAATTGATGTTGTGAGCTCCCCGGCGTTGGAGTGTAATCATGTTGTCTGCCAATTCTTCGATAGAGTGCTCAGTATTTGCTTTTCGTAATTGGCTGATCGGAAAATTCTGGCAATAACAGCAATTCATATTACAGCCGGCAAAAAAAATAGTGCCGCTTCCTTTTTCTCCAGACAAAGGCGGCTCCTCGCCGAGATGGAGGTTGAAGCTCGAAATTCTTGGCAAATAAGGTTCTTTGCACCTTCCCAAGGCCTTGTTTCGATCAATGCCGCACTGATGCGGGCAGATAGTGCAAGCTTCAAGATTAGACTTATATTTTTCCAGGAAGAATTTTATTCTTTCTGTTTTATTCTTGTTCAAAAGTTATTTCCTATCTTTCAATCCCTTTATAAACCATATAGCCATCTTTGACAATTAAAAATGTGAGGGATTTAGCGTTTTTATTGTTATTGGCAAAATTTTTGAGGTCTCCCAGGCTCTTAATATCGGTATCATTGATGCTGGAAATAATAGAGCCATTTTCTAATATATCCGATAAAGGGCTGTCTTGCTTTATTTCTCTTACCAGGACGCCATGATCTGTCCCATTTTGCTCTAAGATGGCCTTTGAAGCATCAATGAAAACAGCGCCCAGATACTCAAAAGTTTCTTTTGGCTGATCCTGATCGTTATTCGATTCTGATTTAGTTACGATATTGCCGGGCCTTTCAGAGAGCTTTACATTGACGGTCAACTTTTTTTTGTCCCGGTAAATTTCTGTTTTTACTATCTTGCCTGGCTGCATACTTCCGATTTCCGCCTGCAGATCATCCGGAGAGTTTACGCTTTCTCCATCAATTGAAGTAATAATGTCTCCTTTTTTAATACCGGCCTTCTCGGCAGGGCCGTCTTTTTCAACCTTTGAGACCATAACGCCTTCGTTTTCAGAAAGGCCAAATAGTTTTCTGGTTGTGGAATCCAGCGCGGCTATATTAATTCCAATGTAACCTCTTTCAATCTTGCCCTGACCTAATATCTGGCTGGCAACATTCTTCGCGGTATTAACCGGGACGGCAAAACTGATACCCTGGTAGCCGCCGGTCTGCGATTGGATAGCGGTATTAATGCCGATGACCTGGCCTTTGATGTTTACCAGGGGCCCTCCGGAATTACCGGGATTGACGGGCGCGTCCGTTTGTATAAATTTCTGAAAGCCGGTCATGCCGGGCCTTCCTGTCGCGCTAATGATTCCTTTTGTATAAGTGCCGCTCAAGCCAAAGGGATTACCGATCGCGACAACCATGTCCCCTACCTGCGCTTCGCCGGAATCTCCAAGAGGAACAATCGGAAGGTTGTTCGCGTTAATTTTTAAAAGGGCAATATCGGTCTCCGGGTCGCTGCCAATGACTTTGGCCGTAAATTGACGTTTGTCCGCCAGAATGACCACAATCTTAGTGGCATCTTTTACCACATGGTAATTGCTGAAAAGATAGCCGTCTTTAGTAACGATAAATCCGGAACCCATTGCCTGCAGTTTTCTTTTAAATTCTTTTGGTCCCATGTTTTCTTCGCCAAAAAAGCGGCGGAAAAAAGGATCATTAAAAAAATCATTATAGGGATTGCGGACAATCTGCTCGCTTTCAACATTAATGCTCACTACCGCTGGTGTAAGGCTTTTGGCGATTTCGCGGTAAACGTTCTGAAGTTTTAGGACAGTGTCCAGGCCGTCTAAAGATTGGACCTGCTTGTTCTGTGTTTCAAAATTCAGGTTTTTTGAAAAAATCGTGTTGCATGATAAAAAACCCACCAGGGCTAAAATTAACGAGAGAATAAAGGTAACAGGAAACACTTTTCTTATTGTTTTCATAAAACTTCCTCCATTGTTGCCTCCGCCTCACCCCGTCCTTCGGCCACCCCTCTCCAAATTTGGAGAGGGGACGGGGGTGAGGCGGTGAGGCAATTTATATAAATATAACAAAAATTAAATGAAAAATCAAACTCATTGAATATATGTCAAAAGAAGAAAAAAAGTTGCGAAATTTTTATTTACTTTCCCCAGCGGCGGGCAATCTCTTCCCGGTTCCTGTTGATGCGGAACATCAGGCTCTCAATGACTTTGTAGTAATTGAGCTCACCGCTCTTGATTTTTTGAACAGAATCTTCCATATAGAGGAGCCCTGTTTTGAATTCGGGCACAGTGTCGACTTTCTGAGCGTAGTCAATTGCTTC
>JAGVOW010000083.1 GCA_020052515.1 Brevinematales bacterium
CTCCTTCTGACTTTTTGGTTTTTTTGCAATCCCATTATCGTCAGATTGAGGACTTTTTTATTAATTCCTAAAATGTGCGCAATATATTATACGTTATCGAAATATCCGGTATCAGCAAGCAAAATTTTATCCTCGAGTGTTTCTCCGCCGATTTCCTTTAAGTTTTTGTTCGTATTGTCCGCCATGGAATATGCTTTTTATCTGGCCATTTTATGCACCCGGATTTGATTTTTATGATGTAATATTTTAAAGTATTATGCTATCTTTGTACATGAAATGGGGCTTTTTCGACAGGGTCAACAAGGCATAGCTAATAATAATATTTAGGAGTTATACTTGTTTACTTTTATTATATAAGCATTGGCGGCGGACATTGAGAGAAACAGGAAATTGGGCATCAAAAATGAAATTATTATCGCGAATGCCGGCAAACTGGAAAAGTTAATAAAACAGGAGTAATTTATGGATATCTTCAAAGCCGTAAAGACGGGCGATTTGAATGCTGTCGCATCCTACATAAAAGGGAGAGGCAATCTCAATACCAGGGATTTTTACAATATGACACCGCTCATTGTGGCGGCTGATGAACGCCGAGCGGATATTGTCAAGCTTCTTATCAAAGCTGGGGCAGATCTCAACGCGAAGGATAAAATGGGGCAGACGGCCCTGCACCTGGCGGCAGGGAGAAATGATGCGGAAAGCGCTAAACTCCTGATCGAAGCTAGAGCCGATCTCAATGTAAAAGCCATAAATGGTTTGACAGCCTATCAATTTTCTGTTGAGAATGGAATGTCGGACGTCGTGCAGCTTTTGAAAAAAGCGGGAGCAAAATAGAAACTCTACATTTTTCCTTGAAAATTTATTCGGCTGGAAGTATAATTTATTCTATCTGGATAAAAAAGAGGGCAGATAAATGATGTACTCTTCTTTTTATGAAATCCTCAATGTGCCGGAGAATACCTCTATTGAGGAAATCAAGGCTTCTTTCCGAAAGCTTGCCTTGATACATCACCCGGATAAAAATGACAATTCCCCTGAGTCAAAAGAGCAATTTATTATTATTTACGAGGCTTACCGCGTTCTTGCCGATCCATTGAAAAAGGAGGAATACGACACTTACCTCAAAACCAGCAGCGTTCTCAAGGGCCAAAAAAAAGGAGGGCGTGCCCCCGAACAGTCAAAAGCTTCATCTACTCTTCCTGGCAGTTCCTATGATTCATTAAATACGGTGTTCAGCCACCTCAATTTCTTACTCTGGGATATTGAGGACCTTCTGCGTCGTATGCGGGTGATCGCATGGGCCCGGGAATATGCCGATGGAAACAACATTGATTGGATCCGGGAATACAGCGGAAAGCCGTTGGGACAGCATATTCTGGAAATGTTGATTTTTATTGATAGATGGGCGCTTTATCCAGCCGGATACCGGGACTATTTTCTGGAGGCCAGGAAAAAGGGCAAATCCGATTTTGCGAACGATATTTATAAAATTGATGTCGTCATAAAAAATTCCGGGCATAGGCCTTTTGTTAACATCCAGGATTATTTTTATAATATCCGTAAACGGATGGATAAATTAATGAAGTTTACTCGCACCCGGGATTTAGTCAAAACATTGCCTGATAGTAAAATTCGACTCATTGACTGCATATTCGAAGTCCAAAAACACACGATCCATTACCTGAATTTTCTCAATCAAGCTTTATCAGATGAGGTGACTTCTTTTCCGCAATTTAAATATTCCCATTCTTTTTTTCTGGACACTTCTTTTTGATTTGACTATTTTTTGATTAAATTCTACACTTAAATTTGGCAACTTTTTGGGAGTACTATGAAAGCGAAAATTTCAGGTTTTCTTTTGCTTGGACTGCTGTTCGTCTGTCCAAACGCTTATTCCTGGCGGAGTTTTGCTCCGTTTAAATTAGGCGCGGAGGCTGTCGGAATAGGGGGCGCATATGTCGCGGAGGCTTCTTCGGAAACGGCAATGGCCTACAATCCGGCTGGGCTATTGCAGCTGGAAGACCGGATTTACTTTATGTATGAGATCTATTCCAGCGCCCGGATTCCTGATGTCCTGAATTGGGATGTCTCTTTCAAATTCGATTATTTTCCCTTTTTGGGGGTAGTGGGCGGAGGGGAGTCTTTTAAAATAGGCGTTTCCATCTTTACTCTTTTTCACTCTTTAGAAAAGGGCAATGATTTCAATGTCCGTAATATGGCCCTGTCTTTTGCCTGCAATCTGCTGCCCAATCTTAGTGTTGGAGCTGGCGTAGGGCCTGTTTTTGCGTTGGAAGGCAATGGCATTGGCTTTTCTTACGCCTACAATATAGGAATTCTATGGAAAGCCGCGAATTCCCTGCAAGTAGGATTTTGTTTTCATTCACCCATAGAACTGAACTGGTCGCGAACGGACCAGGGCGTTTCTCTTTGGGAAAGGTATCCTTTGTCTGCGGAATTGGGGTTGAGCTATTTAATTGTTGAAAAATTATTCGGCTTTTTTTCTCTGGAATTTATTGATTGGAATTCAGTCAGCTATATTCTGGATGGAAAGGATTATTCCCCGCGCGTTGATGAAAATTTATTCGCGCGTTTTCACCCTCATATTGGTGTCCGGTTTCTGGAAGAAAACACGGGCGCGCACATTAGTTTAGGCTTTATGATAGACAGTTTTTATTATGAAAGCGGAAGCGTGAATCAATACTTTCTCACGGCTGGCGTCCGGTTTTACGGAAAGAATATGATTTTCCGCGCGGCTTTATCTGATTCGCTTCTCATTGGTTTTTTTTATCCAGGCAATACCCGCGAGGAAAGGCTCAATGTCAGTTTGAGTTTCAAGCTGTAAAAACAACCAGGAATTCCGTATTTCCGCTTTTTGCCCCGCTGATGGGGGAAGGTACCACTTCTGAAGATTTCAGCCCGATCGAGCGGGCGAAGTCAATCACTTGATTTACCGCTTCCAACCGAAACTCTTCTTTTACCAATCCTTTAGGGCCTATTTTAGATTTTTCTAATTCGAACTGGGGCTTAATGAGCGTAATAATTTGAAAATTTTGCCGCATAATTTTGGTTAGTGGAGAAAGGATTTTGGTTAAAGAAATAAAAGACACATCGACTGCGGCGATTTCCGGCTTTGGATCAAAGGTAATGGAGTCAATAAAACGGGCGTTTGTGTTTTCCATTACGATTACGCGCGTATCGCTGCGGAGCTTCCAGTCTAATTGATTGGTACCTACATCGAGGGCGTAGACGAGCTTCACGCCTTGTTCAAGGAGGGCTTCCGTAAATCCGCCCGTGGAAGAGCCGACATCAATAGCTGTTTTGCCTTTTACGTCAATTTGAAAAAATGAAAGCGCGTGAAGAAGCTTCAAAGCGCCTCTGCCGACATAAGGAAGTTTTGCTTTGACGCGGATGACGGAGTCTTTAGCTATCAAAGTCCCCGCTTTGAATAGGGGAGTTTCATTCACCAATACATTGCCCGCTAAAATGTGCGCGGCGGCTTTTTGCTGGCTTTCAAAAAGGCCTTGCTCTACTAAAAAAAGGTCCAATCGCTCTTTCTGCTTCACTTAAATTTCCATCAGTGGGCATATTTTTTGAAGAATCCGGTAATATAAAAGTCTTCTTTTTCAAACATCTGTTTTTCTTCTTCCTTGGATTTTTCATGATCAAAGCCCAGAAGGTGAAGAACGCCATGCAAGATCAGCCGCGCAAGCTCTTCTTCTTCTGTTACTTGAAATTCTTTCGCCTGTTCTATTACTTTATCAATGGAAACTATAATGTCTCCCAGAGGCTGGTCATCCTCTTCATCTCTTTCCAGATCTTCCAGAAGGTCAAAAAATTCTTCCTCTCCGTCCTGCGCCTGGGAGAAAGACAAAACATCTGTAGCGTAGTCTTTTCCGCGGTATTTGCGGTTAAGAGATTGGATAAAAGAATTACCGCAAAGGACAATGTTCAAATCAAAATGGCTTTTGTGGAATTCCCGGAGTATCTCTTCTACGTATTCAGTGATGTTTTCAAGAAAGTTATGCTTTTGATAACCTTCTTTATAATTGATAATATGAATCATAGGAGGCCTGCTCTCATTTCATTCTTATAATTTCATGCTCAAGGATTCTATTTTCTTCAGATCAATCTTTATTAAACCAAAATCATCGTTTTTCATAGCTCCAGGATTAAAATAAAGAATTCCGTCTTGAGAAAAAGAGTCTTTCTTGTGGGTGTGGCCGAACAATACCACCCGGACGTTTTTCTCTCTTGCGGCTTTCTTTAATAAAGGCAAACCCAGATGAACATTGTAAGAATGTCCATGGAGCAGCCATATTTTATTTGTTTCTACATCCAGGACATTCTCTAAAGGGTGCTGAAAAAAAGGGCTTAAAGTGTTTTCATCCATATTGCCCCTGACCTGGAGTGTTTTTGCTTTGCCTTCAAAAGAAACTAAGTCTTGCGCTCCATCTCCCAGATGAATCAGAATGTCAAACTGATTTTCCATTTTTCTGAAAAGCCTTTGTACTTTATCTGTTTCTCCATGGGAGTCGCTAACAACCAAGAGTCTTGTCAATTTTTGTACTCCTTTCTTTGGGTCCGTTTATTTACAAATGGTGTAATGTCAATGGTATCAAAGCCATCGGCAGACTTGGCTAGAAAAGGAACAGAGTGCTGGCCGTCTTTTAAATAAAACCGAATAGAAAATTTCCCATCCGGAGAAAGCTGGATAGGTACACCGCCAATAGTTACACTTGCGTCTGGCTCGGTAGACCCATAGACAATCAATTCAGTGTGTAGATCAGCCCAGAAGCCTCTTTTTTCCGGCTTCTGCGGTAAGGACATTCCGCCGCTTCCGGAAGAAACATGAGACGAAACTCCTGAGAAAATGCTGCCTGCGACAGAAATCCATTCACTGACAACCTGGGACCCCACTAATTTATGAATCATATAGCCGCCGGATTGCTTGAACAATTCCTGGGCTTTTTCTTTTGGGATATTGAGATTTTCAGGGATAGCGGCCCGGTCCGTAGGGACTAAAATCACATTGGAACGGGCAATAGCGGTAAAAATCCCGCCGGACTCTAAAGTACCTATTTCTGAGTAATAAGGACGGTTTGACTCAGGTATCTGAAAATACCAGCTTTTTGCGCTATCATAAATCAGGACATCAAAATACATGTCTGTATCGGCCCTGTAAACCCGGATCACTAAGTTTTTATTGTGTTTTCCTTTTTCCAGGCCGAATTTTTTTCTGTTTTCCGGGTTAATTTCCCAATAAGCATGGACCCAATAGGGATCCTGAACCAGGAGGGTGATTTTAGTTTCGCCATACTCTTCAGGGAGCTCATAAATAGGGGAATTCTTTATTTCAAAATAAGGCTTATAAGCGTTTCTCTGGTCCTCAATCTCAAACTTCTTGTTTTCTCCGCTGGCAGTTACACCCAGATCTTCTAAGCGGTTTATTTTTTTGATAAGAGGGGCTTTTTTTTTGTCTAAAGAAGTATTGACTTTAGGGGGGTTTTTTTTTATTGTTTTTTTGCCGTTGGCAACTATAGATGGCGCTCTTTTTTTTGTCTTTTTGATTTCTGTTTCTAAGACAACTGTTTTTTCCGCCCCTTTTGTTTTATGATTCACAGCTTTCTTCTCTTTACTGCCTTTCTGGCCGGCCATAGCATCCCCCTTTATCTGAATTTTGCCTTCGCAAAATCCCCACTGAAAAACGACAAATTTAACTATAAACTATTTTAAAACGAACCCTGTAAAAGTCAAGAAAAAATCAATAACTGAGAAGATTTTCGGACATTTCTTTGACAATCAGCGTAATTTTTCATATTTTTTTAAATTTATCTATCTTTTGGAAAAATTTGGGGAAATAAGTTATAATATTTAAGTGAAAAGATGGTATGATAAATCGAGACAATTCCGTTTGTAGAGACGCACGGCCGTGCGTCTCTACAAACGGAATTGGATTGTTATATCAGTAAGAGGTTTGAAAATAGCCGAAAAATTGCACTGCAATTTTTCTCATAGGAGAATGGAGATGACAGAAAAAAAAGCAATAGAGTTATCGGGATTAAGCCCCGCCGAGATAGACCTGGCTCGTAAGAAACTTGGAAGGAATCTTTCTGTTGAAGAGATAGGCATGTTTGGGGCTTTGTGGAGCGAGCACTGCGGCTATAAAAACACAAAACCGTTGATTAAGAAATTGCCGGTTACGGGAAAACATCTCCTGCAAGGGCCGGGGGAAAATGCCGGAGTAGTAAGCGTGGATGATTATGCTATTGCTTTTAAGATTGAAAGCCACAATCACCCCTCTGCTGTGGAGCCTTATGAAGGCGCTGCGACCGGCGTCGGCGGTATTTTGCGTGACGTCTTTGCTATGGGGGCGAGGCCCATTGCTGTGCTGGATAGTCTGCGTTTTGGAAAGCGGGATTCCGCACGAACGCGGTTTCTGGTGGGTGGAATTATTAATGGAATCAGTGACTACGGCAATCGGGTTGGGATACCAACAGTAGCGGGAGAAGTGGTTTTTGAAGACCAATATGAGGGCAATCCCCTGGTCAATGTTATGTGCGTGGGCATCGCTAAAAAAGATAAAATTATCAAGGCAACGGCGAAAGGCAAAGGAAATCTTCTTTTCTATTACGGCTCCAAAACTGGCCGCGATGGATTGGGCGGCGCTACTTTTGCTTCCGCGGAATTGTCCAGCGAAGGCGAAGATAAAAGGCCTTCTGTCCAGGTGGGGGATGCTTTTACGGAAAAATTGATACTAGAAGCGACGCTTGAACTTTTAGAAAAAAAATTGGTGATCGGTATTCAGGACATGGGCGCCGCGGGGATTACGAGCTCCAGCGTGGAAATGGCAGGCAGGGGGAATTCCGGTATTGAAATTGATATTGATCAAATTCCGGCGCGCGCAGCAAACATGTCGGCGTATGAATTTTTGCTTTCAGAAAGCCAGGAAAGGATGCTGGCTTGTATTGAGCCTTCCAGATTGGAAGCCTGCATGGAAGTGATGAAGAAGTGGGAATTGGACTGTGCTGTGATCGGCAGAGTGACGGATAGTCAGAATGTTGTGGTCAAGGAAAATGGAAAAGTGTTGGCAGATATTCCTACCCGGTTTTTATTGGACGAAGTGCCTTTTTATGAAAGGGAAGTCAAACGGCCCGCTTATTTAGAGAAGGCAGCATCTATTCCTCCCTATCATTTGAATAAAACAAATAATGAGATGTTAAAAGATCTATTATCCGATGTGAATATTGCTTCGAAAAAATGGGTTTATGAGCGGTATGACCATATGGTTCAGACAAACTTATTAGCACAGCCCTGCGCTGCGGGCGGCGCGCTTTTAAGAATAAAAGGGACTTCTAAAGCCATTGCTATGGCAACGGATGGCAACGGGCGTTACACCTATCTAAATCCATCTGTTGGTGGAATGCAGGCTGTAGCGGAAGTAGCGCGGAATTTAGCATGTATGGGAGCTGAGACCTACGGTATTACTAACTGCCTGAATTTCGGCAATCCCGAAAAGAGCGAAGTTTATTATCAATTGGCAAAAGCGATGGAAGGAATGGGCAAGGCTTGCAAAGCTTTGAATGTTCCTATTACAGGGGGCAACGCATCTCTTTACAATGAGACAGACGGAGAGCCGATTCTTCCTACTATAACAGTAGGGGCTGTGGGCATTGTGGACAACTATAAGAAGGCTGTGACCGCGGCTTTTCAGAAAGAAGGGCATCTGGTAGGGCTTCTGGGCATTAATAAAGAAGAAATCGGTGGTTCTCTCTATTTAGAAAAGGCTTGCGGCAAAATAGCGGGTAAATGCCCTTCCTTAGATATGGAACTCGAAGTAAGGCTTCAGAGATTGATCCGTGAGCTGATTTCGAAATCTTTCATCGCTTCCGCGCAGGATGTTTCTGACGGCGGGCTTTCAGTCGCTTTGTGCGAGAGCGCGATCCTTTCTGGAAAAGGAGTTTCTATTCGGATGGAAGAGGAACTTTCTTCGGAAGCCCTTCTCTTTGGAGAGAGCCAATCCAGAATAGTTATTTCTTTTGATCCAAAAAAACAAAAAGCAATTGAAAAGATGGCAAAGCGGTTTAATATTCCTTTTCAGCAAATAGGATTTGTCTCAGAAGAAAAACAAATTCGAATCGCAAACCGCTCTGAAATGTTGGTTGGACTATCTTTAGAAGAAGCGGAAAAGCTTTATCAAACCAGCTATTTATAAGAAATTGACTTTCTATCGATAGTTGATTATAATTAAAGAGCTTTGAATAAGATGGTATGATTAATCTATCAGAATTTTTGCGCAGTAAACTGCTTCACAAAATTCTGATAATTTATATCAGTAAGAGGCCTGAAAATAGCCGAAAAAAATTGCGAAGCAGTTTTTTTCTCATAGGAGGAGAATATGCTGGGAGTTATTTTATTTTCGTTAATAATGTTGTTCTATGGGTTTGTTTTGTCCACAGAGCTTTTTGTAAAGGCCTTTCCCGCAGCAAAAGATTTCTTTTCGAAGGTAGATGCTTTTTTTGAAAAGGGATCTATTAAGGTGGTTCTTTCCCTTCTTGGTATTCTATTTGGCGTCTGGAACTTGTTTGCCCCGGACTTTGGCGCAGGGTATTCTCCCACTATTATTGGCGCTTTGCTCCCTTCTTTGCTGCTGATAGCCGACGCGACTATTATTTATCCTAATATTCTCGAAATATTAAACCTTCCTCAGGAAAGTAAAGATAAATACTATGCTTTTATTGAAAAGTATAAGGGAGTCGCGGGTATCGCTACCCTGGTTTCCGGTTTTCTGCATATGGCGCTTTTCCGTCAGATATTGTTTTAGTTCATTTTCGCGGTCATCGTACAGTGGCAGTACCTTAGCCTTCCAAGCTAAAGGCGCGGGTTCGATTCCCGCTGACCGCTCATTTTTCCAAATCGGGGATGTCAGTTGAAACTAAGAAAAAGCCTTTTCGTTTCGTTTGTTTTGCATTTGTCAGTTTTTCTTCTTCTGAGTTTTTGGGTAACAAGAAACCAATTTTCTTCTGGAAAACCTTCTCTAGTCACTGTCGAATACGTGAGCGGCGGTTTTACAGAACCGATTGAGGAAAATAAGGGCCAACCTAAGAAGAAGTCTATTCCTGCTAAAAAGGCAGAAAAACCGGTGAAAAAAGTCTCTTCACAAAAAAACATCGCAAAAACAAGTGATAATAAGGCTAAAACAGATGTTTCCGATAGGGCGAAAGAAATCCAAAAACAGAGAGAAATAGAAGCTGCTGAAGAGCTGAAGAAAAAGATGGCTGAAGAAGCCGAGAAGAAAAAATTAGGCCAGGAACTGGGTAAAATAGAAGGTGATGTAGACAAAGCTCTGGAAGATTCTGAAGAAGAGACGGGGGGGGCTAAGAATAAAAGCGGAGTTGCTGGAGGCGATCCTTTAAGCGGCGTAGAATGGAGGGTGAAGCCTAGAAAGACTTTGTTTTTTCCCAATATAGAGTCCAAAATTCCTCCGCGCTACAAGACGAAAGGAATGAGCTATGCCCTGAAAGCAAAAATTTCTTTTGATAAAAACGGATTGGCCGTGAAGGTGGATATCATTCAATCTTCCGGGGATCCGGCTATAGATAGTATTTTCTTTTCGGAATTACGCAAAATACGCGTAGAAGCTATTCATGAAAATAGAATCGATGAGATTTCTAAAACTTTCACCATTTCTTTAAAGTAAAGCTAAGTATAAGCGGCCAGTTCCCGGATTTGCTGCTGGATAAAATGAGGTGGGTGTTTAGTTTGAGACTCCTTTGGTATCTTGCTTAAATAAAAATAAGCATCCTGCAGTTCTCTTTGCTCTATTAAACAGACGGAGAGATTGTAGAGAGCGTCGGATTTACGGCTCATTTTAGCGGCGTGTCCAAAATTCATGGTGGCTTTCTGTACTTCACCCAGTTTGAAATAAGCGCATCCCAGATTATAATAAGCCCTTTCAAACAATGGAGCAAGGCTTATGGCCTCTTCGTAAGCGTCTATGGCTTTCATTAATTTTCCTTTTGAGCAGTAAATGTTGCCCATATTGTATTGAAAAAGTGGATTGTGCTTAAAATAAGAAAGCAGATCAGAAAGGTATTCTTGCGATTTATCCATCTCTCCTAATTGGTACCATTGTTTGGATAAAATGTATTTAACGCGAAAGTCTAACTCGGAAGCTTTAATGATCGTTTCATTGTTTAAAGCTTCTTTTATGGAAGAAACAGTGCAGGTTTTAAAAACAATTTCTAAGAAGTCTAAGTAAACATCGCCGATTTTCGGATAGTTCTTGATTAAATTCTTGCTTTGCAGAAGCGACAATTGGTATCTTTTCTGCAGAAAGTCCATAATGTTGGAAGCCCTTTGTTCTTCTAAAGGCAGTTCATAGGAAAGCCCAAAAAACCGGATCTTTTTGTGAATGGTATCTGGAAGGTCAGTTATTTTATCCATCTGGTATAATTCTTTCAAGGCAAAAGCCCTCAGAAAATAATTGTCATCTTCAAGCATCTGGAACAGGAGGGGAGAAAGCTCTTCCAGCTCTCCGGTCATAAATTTAAACCAGTAGAGAACGTAAAGAGAGAAGCCGGCAACGTCGTTTTTTTTTGCTACCCGGTGGGCTATCGCTTTATAGTTTGACTGAAGAAGATAAGAAAAAAGCAGGTAACCTTCGGTTTTTTGATTATTTCCTTGCTTTAAAGACCGGGAAAAACTTTTTTCTGCCGATTCAAAATCCATAGCTAAGAGAAATTCTTTTCCTTTGTAAAAAAGTTCTTTCTGGTTTGTTTCCCCCATTGCAAATATCCTTCTACTAAAATATCCCCTCCACTATTTTCGACAGAAATGTCATTTATTTTAAGCGCTTCGGACATTTTAAGAGAAGTTTTTCCATTGAATAATGGCAAGCCTTTACCTCCCAGTATTTTTGGAGCAATAAAGACGATCAACTTATCTATAATTTTTTCATGCAGCGCATGGTGAAATACTCTTCCACCTCCTTCTATTAGAAGAGATTCTATACCTTTTTCTTTTCCCAGATAACGGACCAATTTTTTTAAATGAAAACCTGTATTCGGGTAAGTGTTTAATGTTAAGACCTCTTTGTGTTTTTTTTCGCATTCCTTTAAAAATGACTTTGAGATACTTTTTTTTACGACAAAAAGAGTTTTGCCTTTATCCTTCATAACAAAAGAGTTGAGTGGTGTTCTTCCTTCCGGGTCAACGATAATGCGAAGAGGGTCTTTCATTTTCGGAACCAGGCGCACATTAAGTCTCGGATTGTCCATAATGACTGTCCCGACCCCTACTAATACTGCATCTACCCTGTTTCTTAGCTGATGAACCCATGTTCTGCTTTCTTCAGAACTGATCCATTTAGAATCCCCTTCTTCTGTCGCGATATTTCCATCCAGAGTCATCGCGGACTTTGCGTAGACAAAAGGAATGCTAGTCTGGATGTACTTGAAAAAGTCCTCATTCAGGGCATAGATTTCCCGGAGATTTTCTTTCAATAAGGTCACCTTAATACCGGCTTTTTTTAATTGAATGATTCCTTTTCCTTTGATATGCGGATTTGGGTCTTTCATACCGACAAAAACTTCTTTTATGCCGGCCTTGATGATAGCAGAGGCGCATGAGGGGGTTTTCTTACCCGGATAGTCAACGCAAGGTTCAAGGGTAACATATAATGAGGCATTTTTTGCTGAAAGCTTCGCTTCTTTCAGAGCGGCAATTTCGGCATGGTCGCAGCCGGATTTCTGGGTAGCTCCTTTGCCGACTATCCGGCCGTTTTTAACTATAATGCAGCCTACTGCAGGGTTGGGAGAGGTATTTCCTTTTACAGATTTTGCCAATTGGATGGCCTTAAAAAAAATTTTTTTTATTTCCATAAAATTCTTCCTCTTTTTTCCGATGATTAATGCACAGGATGTGCGTTGTTGTGCAAAACTCAAGGTTTTTACCAGATAAATTTTAACTGGTTTTATTTTAAAGAGATATGCTTTTTTTTTCAAAATCTAGAATGAAATATTTTTATATTTGTAGAAAATGAAAAGAATTAGCTAATCAACAAATGCCAAGGAAAAACAGATGCTTCCCCGAGGTCAGAAAAGTGAAATTTGTGCGAAAAATGGGTATAATTAATCAGTTGTAAAATATAGAGTTAAATTTTTGTTGAGTTTCTATTGACGCTTGTTATATAATATTGGTCTAGTAAACTGAAATAGAGTAGTTGCAGAATTGGGAGGGGTGTTTTTATGGAAATTTGGAAGCAGATTCATCAGGAATTGACAAAGAACTTTGATTCTTCTTTGAACAGCGCGATTTTAGACAAGATCCAGTTTAAAGAAATTCGGAATGAGGATACCATTGTTCTCTTGGCTCCTGACCCTCTGACTTCCGGATGGTTTACGGACAATTATCTGATGCTGGCAAAAGATGTTTCCAAAGGCCTTTTTAAGCAGGAATACAAATTTATGGTTGAAATTGCCTATACGGAAAAGTCTTATCAAACAGTAACTGCCAAGAATGTGAAAAAAGCCGGTGAAAAGAGCTCTTTTTCCCAGCTCAATCCGAAGTACACCTTTGACCGTTTTATTGTTGGTACGAACAATGACTTTGCGCATGCCGCGGCGGAGCAGGTAGCTTCACACCCGGCAAAATCTTATAACCCGCTTTTCATTTACGGGAACGCGGCTCTGGGGAAAACGCACCTTCTGCAGGCAACAGCTCATAAAATCATGAAAGAAAAACCAGAACTCAATATTTTTTACACTACCAGCGAAAACTTTACGAATGAGTTTGTGGAGTCTATTAAAAATGGTGAAACCCATAAATTCAGGAAAAAATACCGGAATTTCGATGTTTTAATTGTTGATGATATTCAATTCTTACAGCAGAAAGAGAGCACTCTGGAAGAGCTTTTCCATACCTTCAATGAGCTTTTTCATGAAAGAAAGCAGTTGATTTTCGCAGCCGATAGGTCGGCAAAGAGCCTTTCCTCTATTGAGGATCGCCTGCGCACAAGGTTTGACTCAGGCCTGAGCGTAAAGATTGAAACACCGAATTATGAAACGAGAAAAGCTATTCTTTTATCCCGTTCCGCGGAGGAAAAGATGTACATTCCCGATGAGGTGATCGAATACATCGCTCAAAATGTGGAAAGCGATATACGATTGCTCGAAGGTTCTCTCACAAAGGTAATTGCCTATTCGAGCTTAAAGAAAAAGGATATTTCGCTGGATTTGGCAAAAGAAATCTTGAGGGACAAGATCAAGGTAGAGGTCCCAAAAAACATTACCATCACCGAAATTCAGCGCGCTGTTTCGAAGTATTTTAATATTACCGTGAATGATTTGAAGTCGGAAAGAAGGCTGGAAAATATTACCTACGCGCGGCATGTAGCTATGTATTTAGCCAAGGAATACACCAATCATTCTCTGACCGAGATTGGCACTCTGTTCGGCGGTAAGGCACATACAACCGTTATGCGGTCAGCGGACAAAGTAGCCGGAATGGTTAAAAATAGAAAGAAAACAAAAAAGGAACTGGAAGATATTATTTCTGAGTTTTACAATACGAAGAAAGAGCCGGCGTAGGAGTTTTTATGCCCTTTGAATCTCAGGATGAGTCGTTTGTAGAAG
>JAGVOW010000082.1 GCA_020052515.1 Brevinematales bacterium
TACCGGAGAAGTATATACGCAGGCGCGGTTAATTAACCGCGCCTGAGATATCTATTTCCCGTACTTGCCGAAGCGATTGATAGAACTCACAATAGCGTTCAATGAAGCGGTTGTAATATTCTTCGCGATGCCGACGCCATACATTTTATCCGCTGAATCATTTTCCAGGCAAATATAAGATACCGCCTTAGAGTCGGAACCTTCGGATAAAGCATGCTCTTCATAGGAAACAAACTTGAAACCAGGAACTCCGATCAAAGAAAGCGCATGAAAAAACGCGTCGATCGGGCCATTGCCCGTTCCTTTAACGCTCCTTTCCACGCCCTGATAACGCAAGGTTGCCTCAATATGAACGATGTTCTCTTTTTCCTCCAGGTCCTGCTTCTCTTCCGTTTTATATTTCAAAAGTTCCAGAGGAGTATTCAGATTTAAATATTCTTTCTTAAAGAGCTCCAGGATTGTTTCCGGCTTCAGTTCTTCACCTTTTTCATCCGTTATCTTCTGGACTACCCGGCCAAATTCGGGATGCATATCTTTCGGAAGCTTAAACCCATAATTGCGCTCCATAATATAAGCAATGCCCCCCTTTCCGGACTGACTATTGATACGGATAATCGCTTCATACTCCCGGCCGACATCAGATGGGTCAATGGGCAGATAGGGCACCTGCCAATATTCCGGCTTTTCCATTTCGTACACACTCAAACCCTTACGAATCGCGTCCTGGTGAGACCCGGAAAAAGCGGTGTAAACCAGCTCGCCCGCGTAAGGATGCCGGGGATGGACAAACATTCGAGTGCATTTTTCATAAACTTCAACAATCCGGTCCATATCCGCAAAATTCAATCCTGGATCAATTCCCTGCGAGAAAAGGTTCATAGCAACAGTCAGAATGTCAGCATTTCCAGTCCTTTCGCCATTTCCAAAAAGTGTCCCTTCTATACGGTCAGCCCCGGCTAATAATCCCAGCTCAGACGCCGCGACGCTTGTACCCCGGTCATTGTGCGCATGCAAACTGAGGATAATGGATTCCCGGTTTTTGATGTGCTTCAGGAACCACTCGATCTGATCGGCGTAAGTATTGGGCATTGCCATTTCAACTGTCGCCGGCAGATTGACAATCATCTTGTTTTGCGGCGTCGGCTTCCAGATATCCATGACGGCTTCGCAAATCTCCACGGCAAAATCCAGTTCTGTCCCGGTAAAACTTTCCGGCGAGTATTCCTTTACAATCCGAACATCTTTTGCCCTGGCCGCCGATTCCTGGATCAGGGCAGCCCCTTCCAGCGCGATATCCACAATCGCCTTCTTGTCTTTGTTAAAAACAACCCGCCTCTGAAGTTCCGAAGTGGAGTTGTATAAATGAACGACCGCTTTTTCAGCGCCCTGGAGCGATTCAAATGTTTTCTCTATCAAATGTTTCCTGGACTGCGTCAATACTTGAACGGTAATCCCCGCCGGGATCATTTTGTTTTCTATCAATTCCCGCAAAAATCGGTATTCTGTTTCCGAAGCTGACGGAAACCCAACTTCAATTTCTTTAAACCCAACTTTCAGCAGCAGTTTAAAGAACTCCATTTTTTCAGCGACACTCATGGGTATAGGCAAAGCCTGATTTCCATCCCTCAGATCAACACTGCACCACATCGGCGCGTGAACAATCATTTTTTTCGGCCATTCCCGGTCCGGCAAATCAATGATCGGAAAAGGCCGGTATTTCTTAAAATTCATCATAAAATTTCTCCACAAGCAAAATATTGTAAACCATTTGAAGAGATTAGTCAAAAGTTTCTGCTAAAATTTGACAGGGGTTTATCGCACTTTATAATATCTGCCTCACCCCGGCCTTCGGACATAGGCGCGGTTAATTAACCGCGCCTATGTCCGAAGACCGGGGGGATGAGGCGGAAAATCTGGAGTTTTTATATGAAACAAGTTTTATTTATTTTCCTTTTCTCTCTTGCTCTCTTTAATTGCACAGAAAATTCTTCTTCCGACGGAATAGAAAAGACTGATATTATTGCGCTGAGTGAGGCGCGGGTTTCCAACTTTATACTGGTCCTTCCGGAGATATTGGATTTTTCTAAGCAGTATTACGCTTCGCTTTCCCCTTCCCAACAGGAAGACCCGGAAGCCAATGAAAAATTTTTTAAAGCCTTAAAGAAAAGCGCCCGTGTTCAATCCATGGCCCTCAAAAACAACTTCTCTTCTATAGATGAGCTCATTCTGGTTTACAAAAACGTGGCGCTGGAATACGCTTCCATCCAGCAGGATTTTACCAGCTTTAAAGCGGACATTCAGAATATTAAAAAACAAATTGATTCCTATGAGTCCAATTACTTAGCCATTCTGGCCAATAAAAACACCACCAGCTTACAGGCAAAAGAAACGGAAAGGCAGCTCAAAGAATTAGAGAATGACAAAAAGCGCTATCAAAATCTGATTTTGATTGAGAAATTCAAATCAGCCATAGACCAGATTTATCTCTCGCTGCAGAAGTAAGGCACATTATGGGCAAAGGTTTTTCCACCCCCCTATTTCTGGCGGCGGCAGTATTCTTCTTAGCTTTAATCCAGGGGTTCTTTTTACCGCCTGAAATTTTAGAAAAAATCATCGGCATGATGAGAGCGTATTTAAAAAACGTTTTTTTTTCTTTCTGGGGAATATTTTTAAACAACCTGATGGCGGCTTCTATTATATTCATCGGCGGGTTTTTCTTTTCCATTCCCAGCTTTATTTTATCCTATTTCAATTTTATGCTTATCGGCGCTACAGCTAAATATTACAGCGCAAAAATCGGATTGGCAAAATACTTCCTCTTCATTTTACCCCATGGAATATTTGAAATACCGGCGATTTTTATCGCCTTCACCCTGGGAATATCGATCACCTCCTCATTGATCCGCCTCATTTCCTCAAAAGACGGCAAGAGTTTTGTAAAATCTTTAAAGCAGCATTTGATGGCCTTTCTGTTTATTGTTGTTCCTTTGCTGATCGTCGCCGCGCTGATAGAAGTGCATATCACGCCGAAGATCGCGAAATGGATCCCGTAGGCAAGAGTCTGCTAAGCCGCGCGAAGAATTCAGCTAAAACTTGATTTAAAACGCGAAATTTATTATTCTTTAATGAAAAATTTTAAAATCTTGTTTCAGGAAAAAATATGACGAAAGTCTTAAGACAAGAAGAGCTGGAACTGATCAGCGGTAAAATCGCTGAAAATTTTCATCCGGAAAAAATACTTCTTTTCGGCAGTTATGCAAAAGACAGCGCTGACAAAGGCAGTGATGTCGATTTGATTGTTGTTTCTGATGATTTTAAAATGCTTCCTTTTCATCTGAGAAACAGAATGGTCAAAAAACTGTTTCAAAATAGAAAATATGGATTGGATGTTTTTGTTTTTTCATCAGAGGAATACAGAAAACTATCTTCTTTGAAAGGAAACATTGTTTCCATGGCCCTGGAGGAAGGCAGAATGTTATGGACGAAATAGCAAAAGAAAGCATCAAAATTTGGATTAAGAAAGCAGAAAATGACTTACTCAATGTCAAAAACAATTTATCTTCCATAGAGATTCCAGCAGATACAGTCTGTTTTCATTGTCAGCAAGCGGTGGAAAAATTATTGAAAGCAGTATTTATTCTCTTGAATATAAAAATTGAAAGAACTCATGACTTAGAAGTCCTTATTAACCAAATCATAGAAAAGGATAATGATTTTCAAAAAATAAGAGAGTGGTGCTATCAATTGGATGGGTATTCTGTAGAAACAAGATACCCGCAGGGTTTAGAAATTTTTGAGCCCAGCGTTGATGAAGCGAAAGAAGCCTTTGAGATAGCGTTGAAAATCAGAGATTTTATTTTGAAAAAATTAACTATTTAGAATCAGATGCGGCTTTATCTACTGCCACAATCCTGATCTGTTTCCTCTCGCCCAAAAAATATTCCCAGCCGCGCTTGAATTTTCTATTGATTGGTGTTAAACTTTTAATAGTGGCACGCGGGAACGCGCGTCGCTTCCGCAGACATGCTTCGCGGCGCGGAAAAAATGTTCTCACCGCATACCGCCTTTATTCAACATCGTGTCTCAAGATCGGCGGCCGCCTGACATCGTGTCAGGCTATGCTGTGAGAACATTTTTTCCGCGCCGCTCCGCTGACTTTTGCAGGAAGCCTGGGAAAAGAAAGGGGGGACGGGGGATGAGGCA
>JAGVOW010000038.1 GCA_020052515.1 Brevinematales bacterium
AAAGAAACAACTCTCTTCTGCGGAAGGGTCTCATGCCGTAAAACTTTCCCACCATGACAACGAAGTGGAAATCGTTAAACCCGAAGATAAAATCCCTCTACAGGATTTTAAAGACTTTTAGTGGGGCTGGCATTAATCTTATAGACAACATAGGCGCGGTTAATTAACCGCGCCTATGTTGCTGAGGAAGCTCCTTTACCGCATCAGAAACAGGCACCCATAAATTCCGATCCATTCCTCTTCTCTTCAAAATTATCAAGCCTGGCCGATCAAACTCTGATAAACCTCCAGATGTTTGTCGCAGGAAAGAAACCAATATTCACTGGCCATTCCGAGTTTTTCTATTCTGCACTCTCAAATTCCAGCCTTGAAGATCCACCGTTTTTCCCATTTTGCCTCTTAGGCCATCAATTATGGCGAAAAAGAGCATCTTTATTCGAAGAAAAGGTAAATCATCCCTAAAAACAAAAATCCCTAAAATAAGACGAATCAATTTATAAGGCAAGATAAATAAAAGAAAGAAAATAAAATGCCCCGGGAAGTTTTTTCTAACAAAATAAATTTCATTTCGCGTACCATAGAATCCTGTTATCAAAAAACTTTCTGTACTTCCCCGAGAACTTATTTTAGCAAAAATTTTACGGCTTTGTTTAGATCGATTCGAGCTTTTCCCTTCTTTATGATATATTCTGCTTTCGGCGCAGGAAAAAATCCTATATCCCGCTTTTGAAGCTCTGACACACCAATCACTTTCCTCATCCTGCATAAAATATTTCTCATCTAGCAATCCAATCTCACCAACTACCTTCTTCTTGATCAAAAGACTAGCTCCAATAACGGATTTAACTTCGATATCACTAAGAAAAACATCTTTGTGATTAGCTAAAAAGGAGTGGCCTGTTCCTTTCCAACCCGTCTGAAGATTGCCAAAATTCTGTATTATTGATGGTTTATGGTAATACAATAATTTTGAACCAACAATCCCAATTTCAGAATTATTTTCTGCAAGCTTTACCATTTCCGTAAGTGCATTTCTTTCTATTACTGTATCATTATTTAGCAACCAGATGTAATCTACTTTCTCACTCTGAAACGCATAACGGATCCCTACATTATTTCCACCAGCAAAACCAAGATTAGCTCCCGTTTCAATAACAATAAGTTTAGCTTTATTTATCTGTACTTTCTCAGCTGCTTCTCGATTATAAAATACAAAAGGAATCGGTTTCTTCCAATTTGGAACCGAAAGATTTCTTATAGAAACTTGCGAATCAGGACAAACCTTTGTCTTGCCATTCGCCCAATCTTTAATTTTCTCAATGGAACCGTTAACCGAAGCGTTATCACAAACGATTACCTGATAATTCTCATAATCGTTCCAAAAAATACTTTCAAGGCATTCGATAGTATCTTTCCATCCGTTATAATTAACAAGAATAATAGCTACAAAAGGAAACTGTTTAATCTCTTTTTCATTTTTCATATTTCCCCACTTTCCCCTTTCTATAATCGAGATAACCTCGAATCATCATCAAAATTTTTTTCGCCTTCTCTTTTTCAAACAAAAGAATTTTTACCAGATCCCTCCAGTTTTCTTTTAACTCGGACTTGCAAAACTCAGGAAAGTCTTTTCTGTATAATTGAGAGACATAGAGCTTATTACGAGTCATGTAATATCGTCTTATTGGAGCATGATTTGATACCAGTATCTTTCGACCAAAAAACGGATACCGTTTGGGTGATCCGACCGGGTGAAACAGATAAGCATCATAAGAACAAACTACTTTATAGCCATTAATGTGAAGTCGAAGACAATACTCAGTATCTACAGAGTCAATAAATAAACTTTCCAAAAAAGGGCCATTTTTTTTATAAATCGGAATATTTAGAAGATTTCCGGAAGTCATTGCGATCAGAACTTTTTCGAAGGACTTTTCATACTTCGGTATATTTTCCCCTGGAACAACATGAAGAGGAGAAACAATTCCCATGTTGCCTCCACGTTCTTGTTTTAAATATTCCAACATTGTCCAAATCATCCCCTTAGCAGCAAGACTATCCTGATCCATAGTTAAGAGCCAATCGTATTTATCCTGAATCGCCAGGGCAGCTCCAAAGTTTAAAGCCTTCGCAATCCCCTGATTACCGTTCATAGAAAAATACTTTACTTTTTTTATCTTTTTGATCTCTTTAATGACTTCCGAATTGTATTTTTCTGAATTATCCAGCACATAGAGAACTTCAACAGAATCAATATAGGAAGAAACACTCTCTAAAACACTTTGCGCGGGATTATAAAGAACTACGACTCCTGCAATTTTTTCAGCCAATCAACCCTCCCATCAAGGCTTTCCATCGAAGAAAACCTTTTCGGTTTGGATATATATACTTTTCATATTTTCTACCTATAGTGTACGCTTTAAAATGAATTCTGGAATTTAAATAATTCTCATAAAACAAAATCGCATCCTGAATAAAATCCCGATCCTCTGAGAAAAAAAACTTTGAATGAAAGATAGCCTTTAGCCTCTCTGCCTGCAATTTCGCGTACTGATATTTAAAACTTCCACTTCTTTTCCCAATCCTATTAATAAAACCAAATAATTCTTCAAAAACGGAAGGCTTTTTCACTATTCCTGTATCATTAGATGAATGCTGCCGGTAAAAAACCAGTTGGTCACGAAGATACTTTATTCCTCCGTATTTTGAAGCCGCCAGCGCAAACCACCAATCATGGTATTTTTCCCCATCAGGAATAGGCAAAGCAACATCCAGCAATTCTTTCTTAAGCAGAGCTGTACAGCCTGTAACAAAATTGTGAAAAACAAGATGATAAAAATATTCTTTGTCTTTGGGCACCTCGATATTAGAATAACGATGAAAGGATTCAGCAAACACCTTATCATTTTCATCGATCAATTTCGCGTCCGAGCAGATAAGCGAATAATCTCCAATTTCAGAAACAAGAGTCTCAACTTTTTTTGGGAACCAGATATCGTCTTGATCGCAAAAAGCAATATAATCGCCCTTACATAAAGATAGAACCCTTTCAAAATTCCGAACCACACCCAGCCTTTTTGAATTAACAACATAACTAAGGCCTGCTTTCTTTTTATATTCTTCCAGAATGCACAATGTACTGTCTTCAGAATTATCGTCCGCGACAACAACTTCCAGATTTCTGTACGTCTGATTAAACAATGAATCTAGCTGCTTCCTTAAAAATTTAGATCCATTCCATGTTGCCACTGCAACCGACACTAATTTTTTCTTCATTGCAAAACTCTTTCAGACCGGAGTCTTTTCTGCATTTCAAAGAAAAGAAACTTGCCTATATTTTCCCAGAGAAAATAATTGCGGTTATAAGCTATAATGTTATCATAATACGAAAACAAATCTTTTTCCCTCTCAATTATTTTTTTCAGCTCCCTCTCAAGAGCGTTTTTATCATTTACATCTACAATACTTCCAAGCCTTCCATTCTGCGTAACATCAAAGCTTGCGCCGACAGAGGTACTAACAATATAATTGCCGAAATAAGCCGCTTCTACAAGAACAATGGCAAAACTTTCTCTGATCGATGTGAGCAAAAAAACTTTTGCTCTGTTAAAATATTGATAAATTTCTTCTCGTTTTTCAAGCCGACCAGTAAAAACAACTTTATCCTTTTTATCAGGATACAAATTATAAAAACCATTTATAACTTCATAAAAATTTTCTTCAATAGGCCCAATAAAAAAAATTTTCCAATCTTTTAAATCCAGATTACTGAGAACCTCCAATAACATATCATTGTTTTTCTGAGACGTCCCTATTCTCCCAACTGTAATCATAATGTTTTCTTTCTCAGAAAATGACTTTATACAAATATTTTTCTCATTTATTCCTTTATTATCGACTCCATTCGGAAGATAAATCAGCTTTCCCAGAATATCTTCTCCTAACAGGCCAAAACTTAATTTTTGATATACAATCTGTGTTTCCACACTTATCAGATCTGCCATTTTCAGCGCTCTTTTCAATTTCTTTTTTTCCCACGAATTTTCTAAAGAAAGAATTTCATTGAGGGAAGGCTCATCCATATCCAATTTAACATAAACCATACCTTGCGGGTGTAAAAACTTATAAAATGAAGTGTAAAAAGCTGTTCGTGCCGTTAAATGAAAAAGCATCAGGACATCTATTTTTCTAATGTTAATCATAAGATAAATAATCAGAGGAAGTTTCTGAAATTTATTTAAAAATGACCGCTTGAAAATGCTCTTTCCACACCTGCTAAAACTTTTTATCCGAATTCCCCGGTATTCCTGTGGAATTTCCTCTTCGCCATTTTTCAAACAAAGAATAGTGCATTCTATACCATTTGCTTCATACAGAGAAACCGGCACCATTCCAACGTCTTTGTATAAATGAAATTCTTCTAAATCTTCAAAAATTAAAACCATTTTTTTTAGCGACATATTCAATCCTCTGACTTCAGCGTTAAAAACATTTTTCTATTCCGGTAAAGCATGAAAACCGTAAGAATTAACACCAAAAACTCAACAAAAACAATTGTTATTGCGGTTCCTACCGCATGGAAAAAATAAGTAAAAACAAAAGCCGCTATTAAACCTGAAAAACTGGTAATAAGATAAACCTTTGTATAGTCCTTTTTTAACCCAAAGGCAAGCATAGCCTGAACAGTTAAAACAAAACCAAAAATTACCAAGAAAGAAGCTGGCGCAAGTATCCTCAAAAGCAAACCTGCTTGAGCAAATTTTTCGCCGAGAATAAAACGGACTAAGAAATCAGACTCAAAAAAGAGAAAAATCGCGAGAACAAGCCCTAACAGGCCAATCCAAGTCAATTCCTTCTTGATAAAATCAAATGCTTTCTTTTTTGATTTCGCCGCCAAATTGTTAACATAGGGATAGAGCGTCTGGTAAAGCGGAATAAAAAGCCCATCAAAAGCCCCTTTGATTTTCATTGCACCTGAGAAATAGCCAACAATTGTGTTGTTTGTCAGAATTCCCAGAATAAAAGCCGGGGTAGCATTATAAATAACAATACTAACCGTAGAAATAAAAACATTCCATCCTTCGGCAAGTTGCCTTTTAATCTCCTTCCAGGTTGGCCTAGTAAACCAGATGCCAAAACCTTTCCACACCCATATAAGGCTCACTACTCCTGTGACAATCGAACCAAAAGAGTTTAAAAGAATCAATATAATCAAATCTCCTTCAGTATGGATAAGCGCGAAAATCAAAACTGTCGTTAAAGCTTTTGCCCCAAGATTAAAAAAGGTAATGTATTTCATCCGTTCCAACCCCTGAAAAAGCCAGACAGGAAATAACAGACCTCCGATTACGTTCCCAAAGGTAAAAAGATAAACAAAAAAATCTTGCCTAAACCGAGAAATTGTTAATAAAATTAAGACCATAACAATAAAGCTTATCAAGGCCAATATGGCTTTAATTATCATAACAGAACTGTAGATCAAATTCACTTTTCTTTTTTTATTTCTGCTAACAGCAATTTCTCTAGTAGCGGAAAGTCCAAAACCATAATCTGTCAAAATTTGGAAATAGGTAATGAAAGTATTGGCAAGAGACAAAAGACCATACTGCTCTGGCCCAAGAACCCTTGTCAGATAAGGAATCGTAATCAATGGTAGAATATAATTAGCACCTTGCAATAATGACAGGGAAATAAAATTAGAAAATAGCCTTTTGTTCTTTCCAGAAAATAGCAGTTTTTTTATTCTTTTTATCAACATATGTTTTGCAATCCTAGTCAATCTAACCGCGTTATTATAAAAAAGACAACGACAAAAATCAATTATTAATTAATGAATAATCAGCGTATTTCATTAAACTTCTAAAAACAGTTTACCGATTATATATCTTGTGTTTTAATCGAAAAGACAGATAGAAAAGCCCTCTTCTGTTTTATCGGCAAAGAAAGAAATTTTTTTAGTTAATTTGAAAAAAAATGTTGACTTATTTTCTTTTAGTTATAAAATAATGAGGTTGTCTGAAATTTTTTTAAAGGAGTGATATATGACGAAAGGAGTGTTGTTGTCGGTAATTTTATTGTTTATTGCCAGTTCGGTTTCTTTTTCTGCTGTAAAAAAGACGCTCATTGATTTCCCTACCTTTGAACCAAATATCGCTAAGGTAGCGGACACGGATCAAAAGATCCATGAGAGTGTAGCGAGCAACAATTCGGCTGTTGATTTGAGCCAGTATGGTTATCCTCAAGTCAAGTTTACGGCTGCTGATTGGACATTAGACAAGTGGAAAGTTATTCTTGCCTCTTCCGCTAATACAACAGCAAATAATGTTGCTTCTTACACAAAAAAAGCGTCCAGCAAAAGATTTAATGACGTGCTGGGCACCAGAATTCATTTCATCGAAGGGAGATTTTTATCCTGGGCTATGATCACCCCTCCGTTTGAGTTATTCCCTTATTATGATGACGGTGCTTATGTAAACCAGAATGATTCTAAAGAAGAAAATAGCCTGGTAATGGGTATATTGGTCAATGTCGGCCAGATTAAATCTCTTTCTACTTGGGTTTATGGCTTGAATTATCAGATGCAGACGGCTGTACGTTTAAGAGATAGAAACGATAGGGTTTCCGATTATTTTATGGGCTCTATCTATTATGATGGTTGGAGAAAATTGGTCTGGAACAACCCCGAATACACAGATAGTATTCAGGATAGGGTTCTTCAGAGACTGCCTCTTTACCCAAAGAGCTACCCTTTCATCGCTTTTGATTCTTTCATTGTGTATAAGCCAGAAGTAGAGAACGGCGGAGACTTTGTGGTTTACTTCAAAGATGTTGATATGGAATTTGATAGGGCTGTTATCCGCGAAGAGCTGGATATTGATGATGAAAGTATGTGGGGCATTCTCTCCAAAGAAAGACTGAAAAAGAGAGTAAATGACCTTCGCAGCATTGGCGAAAAACTCTACCTTTATCAACAGGAACAAAAGAGACAGGAAGCTTCTGGCAAAGAATCTACTACTACAACGGCGCCAAAAGCTAAGTAAATTTGGTAAAGCTTATATAGCGCAGCAGGAATAATTATATAGCCCCTCACCGGTTTATTAGGCTTCCTAAAGGCGGCTTACAAACCGGTGAGGGGTTTTCTTTTATTCAAAAGCCACTTTATTCTTTTTAAACCATAATAGGCTTCTTCGTAAAATTGTTTCCAATTCTCCAGAGTCTCCTCTGTTATTTGTTTTTTCTGTTCGCCATCCAAAATCTTTTCAATCGATTCCTGCATAGAAAGTTCCAGAAAACGAGCGGTAGAATTCTGTAGACGAATAGAAGAAAGTAATTCCAGATCAAAGTCTGTCATGGTTGAAAATAAATGAGATGGGTTTCCTTTCTTTTTGAAAATATCTTTTGCTTTTTTGGAGGCTTCAAGGGCTTTCTTGCCGTAGGGCAATAGCCGCTCTACTTCCTGGCTCACAGCTTCTAAATATTGCCGGTAGGCAGCATCACTTTTCCGTTCCCATTCCAGGCTAAAATTTTTATCCATCTTTACTTCTTTTAATTTTTCCCGTGCGGTCTCTTCTAAAGATAGGTGCTTAGCCCCCTGAATAAAAGCGCCCCCTTCCGTCGCATTAATGACTTCCGCTTGAGTATAAGCAAATTCATTCTTAAACCAATCCAGAAAAGTCACAAATTTTCTGTCAGTTAAAACCTTTTCTCCGTTTACTCCTTCCACTTCTATTTTATCAGAGAAAAGAAGCATTTTTGAATTGTAACTTTCATAAGTGTGAAAACGATTTGTCTTAAAGCGAAGAAATTCTTCCAGAATATTTCCCCGAATATGCGTATGCTTCCGGGAATAAGCTAGATCCTGGCCGACAAAAACAATAGGGCTGCAGCCGAGAAAACGCGCGAAGTCAAAGGCATTAGTAGAAACAGATCCTCCTGAAAGAAGACTGCCCTTTTCTCCCCAGAAAGGTTTTAAGGATTCATAAAGAGGGAAAATTGTGTCAAAAAAAATCGTTTTCGAGGGGTTGTACTTGATTAAACTCAGGAAAGAAGCTGCCGCGTCAATCACAAGCCATGCTTCCTTAAACTGAGAATAAAGAAGGTAAAGAGTATTTTTATCCTGAGGGTCAACGCTTACCACAAAATCAGGCTTTATACCATTCTCATAAAGGATCGAAAGCGCCGTATCTGTAGCGATAATGAGTACTCTCTCCTGAATATCCCTCAAAATGTGAATATTCTTCTCCAATGAAGGCCCGGCTCCCACGATAACAGCGGGCTTATTCCGGAAGGTATGCCGAATAGAATTGATCCCGGGCGAGGAAAAATAAAAAGAAGAGTTTTTAACAATGTTTTTAAGCCAGACTTTCTGAAATCTTTTTAAAGTAGCTTGATTGATATTCTTTTTGGATAGATAAGCAATAAGAATGCCTTCAAAAGAAGAATAAACGGAAGGGAAAAGCGTCCAATAAGGCCTATGAATATAGAAATTTAATTCTTTAATATTGTTTTCCCGAAGAAAATCAATTACTTTACCTGTGTCTTCCTGAATCAAGATGACTCTCTCATCCTTCAGGACTTGCTTTACCTCTTCATAAACAACTGCTTGTTCCAGAATAACGCCCGAATGTTCAAATACTATCACCTTGTAATGTGTGTGTTCCAGCAGCCAGCGGGCAAGATAACCAAAACCAAATCCCGCTATCAAAACCCAACTCAACGCGGGGTTAAATTTTGCCGCGGCCCTTTCCGCTTCTTTAAAAGGAGCGATAGAATGCAGGGTAATCGCTTTCCCTTCGCTCTGAATTTTGGCGTTTGGAAAGCCGCCGGAAACAAAGATTTCTAAATGAATATTTTCCATTTGCTTATCCTAAAATCTATCAGCGAAATACGAAGTAGAAGAGATCATCCTTCTTAAAATATTGGCAAAAACCGGAGCCGCTACCAGCCCGCCTGTGTGCTTGTCGCCATGCGGCCTGTTGACCACCACCACTATCGTAAATTTCGGCTTGTTGGAAGGGACATAACCGACAAAAACGGCATTAAAAATGTCTTTATAATATCCCCCTCCTTCCGATATGGGCCTGGCCACCTGCCCTGTCCCTGTTTTACCGGCAATAGAAATACCTTCAATCTTCGCGGCAATGGCTGTCCCATCTTCGCTAACTACTGTTTCCATCATCGAAAGCAGGCTTTCAGCTGTTTGAGGCGAAAGTAACCTTCTCTTCTTCGCCTCTTTTTCATAAACATCCTTGCCGGCTTCGTCAGTAATTCTCTGAATTAAAAGCGGAGTTTGAAAAATCCCATCCGAGGCAATCACACTGGACGCGGCTAAAAGCTGAATCGTCGTAACCCCTATCTCCTGGCCGACCGACACCATATATTTAGAAAGTACAGACCATTTTTCCATCGGCCGAAGTATCCCGCCCTCTTTTTCTCCTACAGGGACATCGGCCGCCTCGCCAAATCCAAAATTTCTTAGAAAACTATAAAAAGCTTTTCTGTTAAAATAATCCGCGACCTGCACCATCCCTACATTGCATGATTTCTGGATAATTCGTTCCAGATTGACATTTCCATGCGCGGATTCACAGGTAAAAGTATGGTCGCCGACAGAAGCAAAACCCTGGCACGAAAAAAATGGTTTTTCGGGAGAGGCAATCCCGTTTTCAAGCGCGAAGGCCGCGCTGAATTGCTTCATAACAGAACCCGGCTCAAAAATACTACTTACCGCGCGAAATTTCATGTTGTAAGAAGTTATGCTCTTATAATCATTAGGATCAAAGGTTGGAAAACTTACAAGGGCAATCACTTCTTTTTTTTCATTATCTATAATGCCGACACTTCCATATTCAGCCTGGCTTTCCATGATTCCTTTCTTCAGCTCTTCGTAGACGATCTCAGAGACATCCGCGTCAATAGTGGCGGTGACATCCTGGCCTTTTCCCAGATTGGAATCTAGTGAATATTCCAGCCCCAATCGCCCCTCATTATCTATTCCCACTACCCCTACCACTCCCGCGGCGGCATTGAAAGGATAAAGCCTCCCCTGTTCCGGCAGCACTCCCAGCTCATCTTTCGGTATTTCTCCGCTTGATTTCAATGACTCTATCCAATTTCTAACAAGCGCTATTTCCTCAGAAGACAATTTTCTTCTCAACCAGACAAAATTCTTGTCTGTAAAAATCACAGAAAGCTCTCTTGCCTGGAAAGATAAATTGCTCGTTAAAAAAGAAGCTATTTTGTTTTTGCTTTCCGGATTGAGGTCTTTAGGCCTCGCGTAAAGCGAATAAAAAACGGCCGATATTGCCAACTGTTTGCCGTTACGGTCGTAAATAGTCCCTCGAGAATGGTGTTTTGAATTGTCCATTTTTAAACGTGGATCGGCAGAAAACACGATAGTAATAATGCGTATTCCCAGGAAAATAAAAGAAAGAATAAAAAAGAATACCACTATACCGAATCTATTTTTGCTCATATTAGTTCCCTTTATAACAAATCTTAGGCGCGGTTAATTAACCGCGCCTATTATAACTTATCTTTGATTTTGTTTCTTATTAATATAATCCCTATAATAAATCAGCTTTTTATCTTCCGGGAAATAACCTAATCCTTCATTTACAATCTTCAATGCTTCTGAATAATTTTCTTTTTCTATTTCCATTCCAGCCGAATTCTGATAAATCATTTTTAGATTGTAAAGAAGCTTCTCATTTTTTGGATCCGCTTCCATGGCTATTTTAATATATTTCTTGCCGTTCAGAAGCTCCCCTTTTTTGAGATAAGCATTCGCGGTATTGGCTGAAATATAAAAGAGATTAGTCTTCAGATTAGAAGAAAACGAAAGCTTTAACAATCCTTTCCTCATTACCTCAATTCCCTTATCCGGATTGCCCGCTTGATGAAACTTCAAAGCAACAGAAGAATAATAATTCGCCAGGGCATCATCCATCCGGCTGTCTTTCATGAGCCCATGCCATTTAAGTATTGTCTCTTCCAATACAGGATAGCTTTTCCAGCCCTTGATGGCTTCCTCTGATAAAAAATAAAAACTATCCAATACCACATTCTGTATGTCGGTATCGGATGGATTTTCTTTAAGCGCGCTCTGAGAGAGAAAATAGCCCTTTTCAAAATTTTTATCTTTTTTGGCCGTCCTGCCGATCCATTCCGTCTGAACCAGCGCTTCCAGATCCTTCTGGACACCGGTAATCATTTTGCTCTTCTCATAAGCAGTATTAGCCTCTTCGAGACGCGATGCCGCAATGAGAGAGAAAAGGTATTTTCTCAAAACATAATTATAATTACTGACTGTAAATTCCTTTTCCGGTAAATAATTATAAGCTTCCTCCAGAATATCCAGGGCCAGGGAAAATTTCCCCTGTTGATTGGCCAGCTCACTTACATAAGAAGAGTATGCCGCTATTACATTAGTATAAACAAACCTTCCCTGAGGGTAAATCGCCGCCGCTTTGAGCGCGTTCTGGAAAGAACTGTAAGGTTGATTCGCCTTGTTGGCAAAGTAAGAATTATTGGCGTAATTGTAAGCAATGAGGGCCCGCTTGCCGATGATTTCCGCTGTGTTGCTGATACGAGCGTATTCAAAGCCGGTTAATTTCTTAAAGCTCTCCTGGGCCTTCTGATTTGTCCCGATATCAAAGCCGTAAGGACTGGTGTTTTCGACATCCATCTCTCTGCCATCCAGATTCAGCAGAGTAAAGACATGAGTAGGAAGCGCCGCGGCCTCACAGGGAATACCAAAATCTTCCAGAAGGCTATTATAAAAAGTGGTTGAGGAAAGACAGTTAAATTTACCGCTCTTTAAAAGCACATCCAGAGTAGTCGCTGAATCGATATATTGCGTCAGCATTTTTTTATGCATCTGCTGAAAAATAAAAAACGATTGCTTTGTCTTATTTTCCCACGGAGCGCTTTTCATGATTTCCGCTTCAAAATTACTGATCTGCGCCAGATACGGCCCCCAATTCTGCTGGCTCACCCCCGAGGCAATCAGCGCCGCCGTTTTCAACGAGAACTCCTCCGGATGAATCAACAATCGATATTCCAGGGAATTGGTAGACACATCGATGTATTTGGAAATGTAGGGAAAAACTGTTCCGCTAAACGAAAAAATAAATAATAAAGCAAAGAAATTTTTCTTCATAAACTCCCTCCCTAAACGCGGTTAATTAACCGTATCTATTATATGAATTTCACTTATCAATATGTCAATTTCATACTTCGGAGATTGATTTTCGCTCTTCTAATTATAGGCGCGGTTAATTAACCGCGCCTATACCTTTTCGCGGAGATTAAATTTTGTGACGCCATACCAATACCTCCCTTAAAAATATCGTTAAGATGATAGTTTAAAATATCAGGCAAAATAAATCAAATGACAGGAAAATAACTCAATTCAGGCAGGGAGACATTTTCAAAAATTTACTATTTTATTATTTCGTTGTATTATAAGTGACCCTTTAAAAAGCAAGAAAGCGTCAAAAATTTGACAGAAAGGCAATCAAACAACCCGAATACGGAAAATATGATAAGGGCAGTTCTAAAAACTGCCCATAATTATATAGAAACGCCGCAAAGCAATGAATAAAGTTTTGGACACAAGACAACATAGAATTTGAAGGATAAAAAGACATGAAGAACATCTTGATAAGCACAGGGCATTCATTACGTTATGAAGACTTTGTAAGAGCTGAAAATTGCGCCCTATTTGATTCCTCTGGGAAAAGATACTTAGACCTTGAATCTGGAGTTTGGTGCACCTCGCTGGGGCATTGCCACCCAAAAATTACAAAAATCATAGCCAGACAATCAAAACAAATGATTCATACCGGCTATTGTTATCTCAATCCGATTATTGATGTAACAGCTGGAAAACTCTTGAGAATTACTGGGATCAATTCAGGAAAATGTGTTTTTCTTTGTTCCGGTAGTGAAGCAGTTGAGTTCTCCGTAAAAATGACCGGGAGTTTTTCCGATAAGCCCTATTTCCTGACTATGAAGAATTGCTACTTATCCGCTTATGGCATTTCTGGCGAACGGTCGGAACACGATTGGATTCAATATGACTGGAAGAATGGAGAAAATATTGAAGAAATTGATTTTAGCAAGATATCCGCGTTTGTTTTTGAACCCGGCAGTTCTTCAGGGCTTGTACATTTCCCACCAGAGGAATTGATTTCAAAAATCGTTTTAAAGGTAAGGGAAAATGGAGGAATTATAATAGCCAATGAAGTTACAACAGGCATTGGAAGGACCGGCGAGTGGTTTGGATACAATCATTATGATTTTACTCCAGACATCGCGGCTATAGGTAAAGGTTTAGGTAATGGCTATCCTGTCAGTTGTGTGGTAATATCCGATGCTGTGCTGGAGAAACTAAATCTAAAGGAATTCCATTACGCGCAATCTCACCAAAATGATCCTCTCGGAGCGGCGATAGCAAATGAAGTAATTGATATTATTGAAAAGGAAAATCTTATAGCCAGGAGCAAAATTATCGGCGATGAAATTCGCAATCGGTTGAAAGAAATAAAGAACAAGTATGGGATAATCAAAGAAATCCGGGGCAGAGGATTAATGATTGCCATTGAGTTTGAGGATAATGGCAACTTTTCCTATGCCGAAAGGATAAATGAGGAGCTTTTAAAGAAGAACATAATACTTGTGAAACGGCCTGGTTTTGAAGTTTTTCGGGTTGACCCCGCGTTAACAATTAAGAAAAATGACATTGAGTATTTTCTTGAGAGTTTTGAGCAGATTGTTTCTACGATAAGATGAGAAATCGTAATTATCCAGAGACAATTGAAAGATCAGGGCTAGTCAGGCTTTCCAGTTTTTCCAGATAGTAAAATGCTTCATTGTTGGTTTCGCCGCACATCTCTAAATCCGGCCTCAGGTTTTTGCAGACATCCGGATAATCGGACGTATTATGGAGAGAACAGGTATTGTCTTTTGAAAGGTTTAAACAGCGAACCCCAGCCTTTTTACCATAAGGCATATTGGGCAAAGGCGAGCTGATAGAAATCGCGACACAGCAAGCGCCGCACCCTTTTCTACATTCCATTTTTGTTGATTCCTCCTTTTAGAATTGCTCCTTCGCGCCTCTTCGCGTGGCTTCTTAGCGGATAACAGTCTTCCGCTAAGAAACTAATTTTTTACGCAATTTGCTTTAACTGCACGCTTATTATTGTAAAACCGAATACCATTTTGTTCCAACAATTGGGAGTATGATTGTTTGCTTTTTTTTTGTTTTTTTGATATAATAACAGCCTGTTTTTTGAATGAGGAAGTCATGGCAAAACAAGAATTAGACGCTTTACAAAGTCTAGAGACATTGCGGCACAGCGCTTCGCATATTATGGCGCAGGCCATTCTAAGGCTTTATCCCGGTTCAAAGCTGGGGATCGGGCCCGCTATAAAAGACGGCTTTTATTATGACATTGACGCTTCAAAACCGGTTACAGAGGAAGATTTGCCGCGAATAGAAGAAGAAATGCAGAAGATTGTGAATGCGGACTTTCCGTTTAGCCGGGAAGAAATCTCAAAAGATAAAGCGATCGCTCTTTTTCAGAAGATGGGCCAGCCTTTTAAAGTAGAGCTATTGAAAGACATTGATGCAGATAAAGTAAATATTTACAAACAGGGAGAATTTGAAGACCTTTGCCGTGGGCCCCATATTCCTTCGACAAAGCTTTTGAAAGCCTTCAAACTATTGAGTGTTTCCGGAGCTTACTGGAGAGGAAACGAAAAAAACGCGATGCTGACCCGTATCTATGGAACTGCTTTTGACAACCCAAAATCCCTTCGCGAATACCTCACTATGCTGGAAGAAGCAAAAAAACGGGACCATCGTAAGTTAGGAAAAGAATTAGATCTCTTTAGTTTTCACGAGGAAGGCCCTGGCCTTCCCTTCTGGAAGCCAAAAGGCCTTATGCTGAAAAGCCTCTTGATTGAGTTTATGCGGGAACAGCATGTTCAGAGGGGTTATGTAGAAATAGAAACACCAACTATGTTGCGCGACATTCTCTGGAAGAAATCAGGGCATTGGGACAATTACCGGGAAAACATGTTTTTTACCGAAAAAGATGAGGAAAATTACGCGATTAAACCGATGAATTGCCCCGGTGGATTGCTGGTTTACCAGGAAGAAATGCATTCTTATAAAGAAATGCCGCTGAAGATCGCTGAATTTGGAAAAGTACATCGCTTTGAGCGTTCTGGCGTTTTACAAGGACTTTTTAGAGTAAGGGGATTTACTCAGGATGACGCGCATATTTTTGCCACACCGGAAACTCTACAGAAAAGCGTAATAGAAGTGATAGAACTGGTAGATTTTATTTACAAAGCTTTTGGATTTGAATATTCCGTCGAATTATCCACTCGTCCTGAAAAATCGATGGGCTCCGAGGAACAATGGGAAATCGCGACAAAAGGCCTGCGGAACGCTTTAGATTTCCTGAAGATAGATTATCAGATCAATGAAGGAGACGGGGCTTTTTACGGGCCAAAAATTGACTTTCATTTAAAAGACGCGATCGGCCGAACCCACCAATGCGGGACTATCCAGCTGGACATGAACTTTCCAGAACGGTTTGACTTGAATTACATCGGCGAAGATGGGAAAGAACACCGCGTGATTATGCTTCACCGGGCTATTTATGGAAGCATTGAAAGATTTACCGGCATTTTGATTGAACACTTTGCGGGCAAATTTCCGCTCTGGCTCTCTCCGGTGCAGGTTTCTATTCTTCCAGTTTCAGACAAGTTTAATGATTACGCGCTTGAAATAGAAAAGCTTTTGAAAAAAGAAAAAATACGCATAAACTCTGATTTCTCCTCCGAAAAGCTGGGCTATAAAATCAGAAAGGCCCAGATGGAAAAAACTCCTTATATGTTGATTGTAGGTGAGAAAGAAGTGGAAGCAAAAACGGTTTCTATCCGGCATAGAGAAAAAGGAGATGGCGGAAATTTAAAATGTGAGCAATTTATAGCTCAGATTCTTGAGGAAAATAAAAATAGAAGTTAAAATATATTAGCCTTTAGCTATTAGCAGTTAGCTAGGGGACGCTAAAGGCTAATAGCTAATACAGGAGGCGCATATCGCTACCAAAAACGAAAAGTTTAAATTAAACGATGAAATTAAAGCCAAGGAAGTGCGGTTATTGGCTGAGGATGGCGGTCAGCTGGGCGTTCTGTCTGTTGAGGAAGCCCTTCAGAAAGCAAAAGAGGCGGGAGTAGATCTGGTCGAGATTTCTCCTGATGCGGCACCGCCCGTTTGTAAATTGATTGATTTTGGCAAGTTTATTTACCAGAAAGAAAAAAAAGAAAAGGAAGCCAGGAAAAAACAAAAAATAGTAGAAATCAAAGAAATGAAATTCCGGCCTAAGATCGATCACCACGATTTCGAATACCGGATGAAGCAGATTAAAGAGTTTTTAGAAAAGGGAGATAAAGTCAAGATTACGATCCGTTTTCGGGGAAGAGAGCTCGTGCATGTAGAGATTGGAAGCCAGCTCATGAACCGGATTGTGGATGGGTTGAAAGAACTGGGTATACCGGAGAAAAAACCTAAAATGGAAGGGAAAAGTATTGTAGTTGTGATTTCTCCGGCAAAAAAATAAATTAAATGGAGGAAGAAATGCCCAAGATAAAAACGAATAAATCCGCCTCAAAGCGTTTTTCAAAAACAGGAACGGGAAAAATTAGCAGGAACAAAGCTTTTAAGAGACATTTATTATCTCATAAGAACAGAAAAACAAAAAGAAACCTGGGAAAGCATGCGGTTGTTTTTGCCGGAGACGCGCCCAGAATGAAAGCACTTTTGCCATACGCTTAAAAATCAATTGGAGGAAATCAATGAGAGTAAGATATACAGTAGCCAGCAGGAAGAGAAGAAAGAAGATATTAGAAAGAGCGAAAGGTTTTCATGGGGCCAGAAAACTCCGGATCAAAGCCGCTAAAGAAGCGGTAATGCACGCGGAACGTTACGAGTACATTGACAGAAGAAAGAGAAAGAGGGATTTTCGAAGCCTCTGGATTACCCGTTTGAACGCTGGGGTTCGTTCTTTTGGCATTACCTACAGCCGGTTTATTGAAGGCCTTTCTAAAGCGAAAGTAGCTATTAATAGGAAAGTCTTATCTAACCTTGCAATTGAAGACCCGGAAGCATTGAAA
Organism: Brevinematales bacterium; assembly: GCA_020052515.1. Taxonomy (GTDB): domain Bacteria; phylum Spirochaetota; class Brevinematia; order Brevinematales; family JAOACQ01; genus JAGVOW01. The sequence goes on from JAGVOW010000038.1 coordinate 17,191, forward strand.
AAATATGTGGAAATCGCACAGCAACATCTGGGTAAATGAATTGGCAAAAAAGGTTAAGCATCTTTTTTTTCTTGCTTCTTGCGTCTTATGGTCTATATTCTGAAAGCCATTCTGTTTTTTTAGCAAACCCTTATTTTTTGAAAGCAAATGAAGCTTTTCTTTGTGTTGGAGCGGAGAATCTAGGTGTTCAGCAAGCGTCATTAATGAGTTATAATTTTGCTTTAGAATACGGCGTCAGCGAGAATGTCCAATTAGGTTTCAATATTCCTTATCTTTCGCTCTTGGGAGCTGAGGATGGCGGCTGTTTTGGCGATGTCAGCGCTTTTATAAAGCTTTCTCTAGCTCAATCTGAGCAATTATCCTGGAGGATTGTTTCCGCGTTTTATTTTGGTTTTCCTACAGGGGTCATAAAAGAAGACTCCTATAGGCGGGTAAATGGTTTAAAAGCGAGCTACTTCCCTTTTACAACCGGGGCGCCTTTTCTTGCGCCTTCTCTCATTGCCAGCTTTCTTCTCGAAAATTTTGGGCTTCGGGGTTCTGTCACTTATTTTTCAGAAAATTCTCCAGACGAGAATATTTTTTATTTTAATTTTGTCCATGACAGCATAGACTTTCAGCTCTCCGCGGATTATTTTTGTTCATTAAAAATTTTTGAAAACTCAACGCTCTCTATTCTCCCAATTATTTATCTAGAGTATAAATATAACCTATCCAACATGCCGATAATACCAAACGGATTTTATTTTTATTTTCAAAATAATTTGAAATTAGATAAAACCTGGAAACTTACTCTGGATTTTTCTCTGCCACTTTTCGCGGAAAACCCAGTTTATTATTATACAATTGCGGTGCAAATTGGCAGATATTTCTAAAATAGTTTATAATGAAACAGCTGGGGTTTCTTTCAATGGTTTTGATGGGTGGAGAGAAAAATGCCTTTTAAGGACTTGAGCGAAAACGAAATCCTCAAAAAAATTAAAGAGCTTTTGAAGAAAGATGATTTCTATACCGATGTCATCCGTCAATATTTTCAAGAGATTTATCAGCGCTATTATTTTCAATGCTACAACATTTCCCGTTATTACGGCCTTTCCAGGCCGGATGCGGAAGACGCTGCCCAGGAATCTTTTATCCGGTTGCTCAGAAACGCCAAGAGTTATGATTGCGAGAGGCCTTTTAAACCATGGTTTTTTAAAGTAGTTTTGAATACTGTAAAAGACAAATACAGAGAGTTAAAAAAACACAGATACACGAATATTGATAGTCTAATCAATGAAAGCAGTGAAGAACAAGAAAATATTTTTGAAGAATTTCACATGCGCCATCTTTTTCTCAGTATTATTAGTAGGCTCCCTACGCGATTTAAATCAGTGGTACTGCTTCGGAATTATACCGACATGAATTTAGACGCCATTTCTACTTCTGTAGGGTTAAGCGTAAGGCAGGTGCACAATCGGCTAAATATCGCTTACAAGCGGATTCGTGAGGAAATGGAGGAAAAGAAATGACGAATTTATACCCATCTGAAGGAGACCTTCTGGAAAAGATGAAGAAATTCACTTTTCAGGACAGCAGGCCTGACTTTGATAATTTCTGGAATTCTGTTGTAAATAAAATTCATCTAAAGGAGGATACTATGTCGGAAAAAAGAGGTGGGGTCAAAGTATTAGTCTGGCTATTTGCGTTCTTATTAATTGTGGGTGTTAGCTGGATTGGTTTAACAAAATTTTCACAAATAAAAAAGCAGGAAAAAATGGAAAAGGGAGAAGCTATCGTTGTCACCCTGGTGGTGGGCGACGTTCAGGTTAAAAAAATGGGGGCTTCTGACTTCCGCAAGGTCTTTGTAGAAGATATTTTGCAGATGGGGGATTCTATTAAAACCGGCAAAGATTCTTATTGCGAACTCCAGATGATAAAAAGAGGCATTTTCCGCATTGAAAACTCATCCGAGCTTTATCTGGCCAAATTGGTAAACGCGGATGACAAAATCAACGCAAAGTTGAAGCTGGAAAAAGGCGGCATTGCCCTGAAGCCGAACAAGCTCAAAGAAGGCGAGAACTTTGAGGTAGAAACCGGCACCGCGGTCGCTGCTGTGCGTGGTACGAAGTTTAGTGTTGATGTAGATGAAAGCGGCAACACAAAAATCGCCGTGAATGAAGGAAAAGTGGCTGTAGAACCAGTAATTAAGTCCATACAAGAAGCTAAAGACAAAGGCCAGATGGACCAAAACGCTTCTGATGTTTTGAAAAAAGAGATTATTAAACCGATAGAAGTCAGTCCAGGCCAGCAAGCCGTTATGGAAACATCTAAAGTAGAAGCTCTGGACAAGGCTATCGGAAAAGCAATTGACAAAGTAGCTGAACAGGAAGGCGGAAAAATCACGGCTGAAAACCTGGTGAAACCAGAAGACAAGCAATCAACCGCGGAACCTTCTAAAGAAACCATAGAAAAGCAGTCCGCAATGTTCACCAGAGTCAGCGCGGATATTATCGCTAAAGTAAACGAAGCAGCGCCTGTCTCTGCTGGAAATGAAGCCGCCAGGAAAGACGATGCCTTAACCGCTTCTATTGTACAAACAGAAAAAATTTCTGAGGAATCAAAGAAAAAATTGGACTCTCTGAATGAGAACAACATTATTGATAAAGCGGTTGACATGGTTAAAGTAAGATTTGATTCCAGGCCTTCCGTAGCTGAAATATTTGTCGACAATGTAAGCGTTGGTTTTACTCCTATGGAAAAAATCATTGAGAAGGGAAAGAAAATATCAGTTAAAATAGTAAAAATCGGCTTCTCCGATTTTTCCAATGATCTGGAAGTTTTACCTGGCTCTTCGATGAATCCAGAGTTGATTATGGTAAAAGCAGAAGAAAGCAATACAAACGCTCCGGCTATCTCGAAAATTCCCGGCAATCTGGAATGGGAAAAGCCAGTTGCTTTCAAAGTAGGCAAAATCGACAGCGAAGTGGCTTTGTACAAAGGAAGAATATTCGCTTCTTACAACAACCGGCTTGCACTTCTTTCAACAGAAGGCGATGTCCTGAAATCTATTACAGTAGCAGGAGAAGATTACAAAATCACACGGCCTTCCGCGAGCGACGGCCTTGTTTATGTAGGATGCGATAACGGCGGCCTCTACGCTTACGATGCTTCCACAGGAGAATTGGCCTGGAAAAAAGATGCTGGAAGCGCTAAATACGGAGCCGCTCCAACTGCGGGCTATGGGATCGTTGCTGCACCTTCTATCGATAAAGGGATCAAAATTTATTCCAGGAGCGGTAAATCGATAGCGAATCTGGAGATTTCTTCAGCCATCTATTCAGCACCTCTGCTAATCAATGAAGGCAAAGCTCTGGTTTACGCTACAGAGAACGGCGAAATTACCTGTTATGATATAGAGAAGAAACAGAAAAAATGGAGCAAAAATTACGGGGAACGCTTCGTCTATCCTCTGGTAGGAAATGACACCATCATCACTCTGGCAAGGACTACCGGAAAAGTAATGGGCTTTAATCCGGAAGATGGTTCTATTAAATGGGAAACTACTTTTGCCGAACTTCAGAGGACAAAGATCAACCCTCAGTACTTTAGCGGAAAAGTTATTTTGGCTAGCTCAGCAAAGGAATCTACCATAGTAGTTTTGAACGCAAACAAAGGTTCGCTTATTTCTAAATGGCAGATAGCTGGAACCATCAGCGCTCCTTATCTCGAGGGAGAATTCGCCTACATAGGCAGCACCTCCGGGAAGCTGTATTCCTTCAATCTATCGCAAAAAGCCCCTGTTTGGACCTATGAGACTGAAAAAGGATTTTCTTTTGTAGCGGCGGATGAGAACGGCGTTTACGCTGTTTATCCCGGCTCTTTGTTAAAGATAATAAGATAAGGTACCTCAACCCCTTACCCCTCTCCACCCTTCGGCTCCGCTCAGGGACCGGTGGAGAGGGGTTTTTTATTGCAACATCATGTTTCCTTTTTCTCATTTCTTGACGAAAAATTCCGATCTTTATAAAGAATCGTAATCATTTCCCCTCCTGCGGAGGGGCCATGGGTGGGTAAATAGATGGAAAAATTTGTTTTATTTTTAATTTTACTTTTTGGCTTCACGCTTTCTTTATTCGGCAGCGAACCGGAATCTAAAGAATATGGATTTAAGCCGCTTCACCAAAAACTTCGCTATAAAGAAGATTACTTCCGCATTTACAATCAATGGCTTTACGCTGACGCGGAATCTATCGGCAGAAACATTTTCTTCTTAGAGCTGGCTTATACACTCCCTTTTGACCATCCGCTCCATGCTCTTACACCAATCACGAACGAGATACAGTATGACCGTTACAAAAATCTCCTGATGACCCGTGTCTGCACTCTCTTAGTGCAGGAATATATTAATTACGGCTATTTGTATATGAAAGAGCACATCTATTTCTTCAATAAGGAATTCAAGAAAGATTATTTAGACGGCTACGATATCGCCGAGTTTTATTTTAA
>JAGVOW010000096.1 GCA_020052515.1 Brevinematales bacterium
GTAACTGATTTTAAAATCGTTGGCTGCAATGTACATCATAACAATTCAGTCAACCAGGAAGCCATCAGAGTTGCAGGCCACGCTAGTAATTTCATCATTTCAAATTGTATTGTTCATGACAACACCAACATTGGGATTGTAGTGGTTTCGAGAGTTTCTTTCGGAACGCCCATATATGGACAGGTTAAAGGGAATACGTGCTATAACAATGGCCATGACATCTGGGCTTCCGGCATTTATTGCGATGGGGCAAGCTATATCACCATCGAAAACAATATTTCCTACAGCAATGACATAGGAATCTCGCTTGGTTGTGAAGAAACAAGCGGTATCTATATTTCCCATGATAATATAGTCCGAAACAACATCTGTTTTGGGTCGAAAAGGGGCAATTTTGAAATAGGAGCGTCTCAATCGCCTGATTCAGTAGTTTCAAATTGTATAGTAAGAAATAATGTTTTTTACCATGTCAATCCTGCTACTGGTACCGAGTTTAGGGTTCGAAAAGCAAGAAACAATACCATTGAAAATAATATTATCGCTCCTGTAAATTACTGGTCCAGCTTTTATGTAGAAAGTACAAACTACTATACAAATAATAATCTGGATTATAACTTCTATATTCCTCGTCAGGATGGAAAAAATTATCTTGGAACACACAATGTTATTTCTAATACTATTGGGTTTGTGAATGCCGCAAACAATGATTTTCACCTGAGCTCAACATCTCCTTGTATTAATAAGGGCGATCCAGCTACTCTAATAGGCACAAATGAAACCGATTTCTATAGTCAAACCAGAATCAAAAATGGAGTCGTTGATATTGGCGCGGCCGAATATTAATTAATATTTGTATTCATTTAATAATATTAAAAAAACGCTGTCCTGTTAAAGGGGCAGCGTTTTTTTTATGCGCAATTTAATCTAATCACTTTCTTCCAGTTCCAGAAGGCTGTTCCAATCTTTATTTTCTCTCATCTCCCCATGCGAAATAATGACAATGCCTCTTCTTTCAGAAAAACGCTCGATCAGATCTAGGAAGCGCGCTTTATTCTTTCTACTCAAGAAAGAATCCGGCTCATCGAGGAAGCTGTAAGAAACATCCGCAATCATACTGCGCGCAATCCGGCACAATTGCTTTTCACCACCGCTTAAAGCAGAAAAATTTCTCTCCAAAAGCACAGAAATATTGAGAATATTAACCACTTCGTCAAAAAAACCTTGCTTTACCGCGTAAAGTCCCTGCCGGATAAAGTCCTTTATGGTAATATCGACATCCATATCCGACGTTTGGGGAAGATAAGAAAGTTTCCGGGCAATCTTCTCTCTAGAAAGGGTTTTAATAGAAACACCATCCAGCAAGATTTCACCTTGAAAATCCTTCCGAATGCCCAGAATACAGCGAACCAGAGAAGTCTTCCCGCCGCCATTTCCGCCATAGATCAATTGAACGCCCTCCGCCGGAATAGAAAGCTCCTTTATTTCCAGCGGTTTCTGGCTGTCAAAAGAGAGGACAAAGTCCTTTATTTCTATCAAAAAAACCTCAAATCATTTATTCCCGCAAGTGATTATTCGTCCATTATTGTCAGCACATCTCCCCTCCCACGGAGGGGTATGGGGGTGGGTTTCCTCGATAGTATCTTTATTACCAAGACAACCCACCCCTAGCCCCTCCCGAGAGGGGAAATGGTTCGATCCTCTATTTCATGTTTTAGCAAGCCAGCCTTTGCAGTAGTTTTTTATCTTCATTTAGTATTTTATTTGTATAACGAGATAAACGATTCGTTTTTTTCAACTTCTTTTTATGTTTTAAAAATTGAGCGTAATCCAACAACTCTATAACCTCTTGCTCCCGAAAATTATGAATCATTTGAATGAGATTATCCCTTTCTTTAGTTATTGTCTCCATGAAATTCTCCTCATATTCTGATTCTATCCGCGATCACGACGGCTTTCTCTTCTTTAATAGTAATTAAAACTTCCTTCAAACCATTCACGAGCCTTCCATTGACCGGAGCATAAAATTGAACAACCCCTACAAAAAAGAGGGCGTCCTTCGGCAAGCCAAAAGCATTTTTAGCACTGGCTTGAAATTTATCTAAAGAAAGCACCTGCCGTATAGTCTCGTCACCGTAATGCCTGTGCCGGATTAAAGCCTGATAAGCCAGATCCCAAACAATTTTATCTTTCTGGCCGGCAATCGAGATATCATTGTAGAAATTGATCTGAGGAATCTGACGTTCCGGATCAAGAATTGCTTCATTGCTAAATGTTCCAATATCCACTACCCTTTTATTATTCCAGGAAAGCTGGCTGGCTGTACCGTCTATTCGCAAACTGATATCCGGAAAACTATCGTCATTCCGGTAAGCCATCTGGTTTTTCAAACTCAAATCAGGTAAAAACTTCGCTCCTGGCAAAAGTTTTTCCGTTATAAAGAGCGCGGCAGATGTGTCATCAAAAGCATTTGTCAGGGCATCCCGCCAATCAACATGAGAGGGCTTTGAGGAAAGCACGTCGTCTCTCATAAAATCCAAAAAATTATCCATGCCCAATGTATAATACGCCAGATGGAGCAAGGCAAAATTCTTGAGCATACTGTCTACATCGCAAAAAATTTCCCCCTTGAAAGCAAAACCCTTTTCCAGCACAGCCTGGTAATATTTCCTGCTTGGAACAGGAATAAAGAATACATCGTCCGTCCTTTTGTGCCCATTTTCATCAATCAACCTTCGGTAAAAATCCGTAAAGGCAAAACTCTCTTGCTCGTTCCATTTCAAAATATTTTTGAACCAGATCCCCGCGGTGATTTTTTTGATCTCTTCGGAAGAAGCATTATTCAGAATAATAAAAATAGAATTCTGGCCAAAGAAAACAGAATTCTTTACAGAAGGAAGAATCAGAATTTTACGCTCTTTTTGTTCGAGAGGAAAGAGCGCTTTTTCATAATAACCAAAAAGTTCCGCGATGTTGGTAACAGAAAAGTTGAGCCTGCCCTGATGATGAATTTCATACTTTGCCGCCGTCATCTGAGTTTCTTCTGTCTGGTATCTTCCGCAAATGAGAACCGGTTTATCATCGGGATTTACCATAAAACCATCTTTTCCCCTGGATTCATAGGGAACAACAAAAGACTGATAATCCTTCGGCTCGCTTAATATCACCGAAAGCATTCCTTTCTCATTCGCGACGGGAAACCAATCCTCGCTGCTGAAAGAAAAGTCCGTCAGAGGAATCGTGTAAGTCAATTCTATTTTTCCGCCATAGGAATAAGAGACATGATCCAATCGGATGGAATTTTGATTGTTATAAAAAGGAATAGTCCCTTTACCCGGGGAAGAAAGAGCGGTCAGTTTCGCCCTTCTGGGCAAGTCCAGCCGCACCACATCGTTGCTGAAGCTGTACTTACTCTCAATTTTTAGACTTCCGCTTAAAATCTGCACATTGACCCTTGCGGTGTAAGAAAAAACCGTGGTAATAAAACACAAGCTGAAAAATACTATAGCCCCTGATCTCAACATAAACCCCTCCCTTTTATTTTTCGCGTATTGTCAAAATTTTTTGTTTCGAAAATTTTTAATTCTATATCAGTAAAAAGAATATAATTTAAATACTAATCTCCCCTCTTGGGAGGGGTTGGGGGTGGGTTACTCATAAGAATGAACACGTATTAATATTTACTCTTGATCCATTCTTTTTGTATTGCAACACCCTCTGGATTCTTTCTATCTATAAATACCCACCCCCAGCCCCTCCGCGGGAGGGGAGAAAATTTTCCTAAAACTTTTGACATTACCATTTTTCGATTTTCACCCTAATTTTCCGCTTAAAGTTGTTATCGCCTGTCCTGAAATCAAAATGCGTTCTTCCAGAACCATTAGTTTAAGTAAGCCCTCTCGCTTTGATAATTGAAGCGCGGTTAATTCATTCTTATTGAGTTTGCTCTTCCAATAAGGCCCCAAACAGCAGTGCGCAGATCCAGTTACAGGATCCTCATCTACTCCCAGAGCTGGATAAAAGCATCTGGAAACAAAATCAATTCCCGAACGATTTGATTTACTGGTTACAATCACACCTCTAAAATTGCCAGACTTCAATAAATTAAAATTGGGTTGTAATTCACTTACTGCTTCTTCATTTCCCAATTCTACTATATAATCTTGCCTGGTCTTTCCGACATATCCGAATGATACACCCAATCCTTCGATTAACTCTGTTGGAGGAATGTTTTTTTGTTCTAAAACCAGAGGGAAATTCATTTGAATCCAGCTTCCATCTTTTATTGCGCTTAATAAGCCGCTTTTTGTCATAAATCGTATTTCATTACCCTTGAAAATCTTTTCTTCCCACAATATGTGTGCGCTTGCTAATGTCGCATGGCCGCACAGGTCAACCTCAGCTTCAGGTGTAAACCATCTTAATGAATAGTCGCCCCCTTGCTTCATTAAGAAAGCAGTCTCCGACAAGTTCATTTCATTGGCAATACTCTGCATCCGACGATCAGATTTTTCTGATTCTAAGAAACATACCGCCGCCGGGTTTCCTTTATAAGGCTTGTCTGTAAAGGCGTCGACTATATAAATGTCCATTGTGGCTTCTCCTTTTTACAACAGCTCCAGCAGATCCATTGGCTTTTCTACCAACCTTTTTGCCCCGCCTTTCAAAAGTTCTTCCGCAGACCTAAAGCCCCAGAGCGCCCCGACTGGAAACATACCGGCACTGGCCGCTGTCAGCATATCCACAGCGGTATCGCCCAGATACACAAATTCCGCTGCTGGAATACCCAAATTTTTCGAGATTTCTATCGCTCCTGCTGGATCAGGCTTTTTGGCATTTCCTTTTTTCTCTCCCAGAACAAAGTCAAAATGAAACTCCGGGAAAAATCTCTTTATAGCCTCCTGGGTAAATTCATCCGGCTTGTTAGACAATACCGCTTTTTTTAGGCCCTTTCTGGAAATCTCCGCCAGAAGCTCGGGAATACCATTGTATAGTTTGGTCTTTATAGACCATCGCCTGCTGTATTCATAGTACATAAGAGAAAGCGCTTCTTTTAAAAAAGAGTCTTGGCCCTCAGGCAGAGACCTCAAAACCAGCTTTTCTATCCCATCTCCTACAAACAGTTTGTATTCTGCTATTGTTCGTGCCGGAAAACCCATTTGGCTGAGAACCGCGTTCATAGAATCACTCAAATCTTCTATGGTATCCAGCAATGTCCCGTCCAAGTCAAAGACAACCGCTTGAAAAGGCATAAAACACCCGCTTAAGCCTCACCCCCTGCTTTAGTCCGCGTAAATAAACGCAAGCTAAAGCTTGCGGCTACATAACTCTCTCCCACCCCCTCTCCGTTGCAATGGAGAGGGGGACGGGGGGTGAGGCGCTTAAATAATTACCTTATTTTAATACAAACAAAAAATAAAATCTATTTTTTCACTTGCAAGTTCATTATCCTAATTTAGAAGAAAGTAAGGAATCTGGCAGGAATGGGGCTGTCCCAAAAGAGCGCTTATAGCGATCCGTTATTCTGAATGCAATGAAGAATCTTATTGATATTAAGAGTTCTTCAAAACAGCTTCCATCAGCGTGATCAGAATTTTGTGCTGTTCCAGGCTGAGAAAATGATCGGCCAATAAGATATCTTCTCCAAAAACCTTATTCTCAAAATAAAAGCAAAGTTTTTCCCCGGTAATAAGCGCATGAATTGAAATATCAAATATATTCGATAAGTCAGCTAATCTATCCAGAGGAGGAAAAGAATTCAATTCATATTGTGCTACGAGAGATTTTGAAATGTTCAACATTTCTCCTAATTGCAGCTGTGTCATATTATTCAGATTACGAAGAATCTTTATATTCTTATTAAATGAGTTGCTTAATTTAACATCAACAATATCCTGTTTATAAACCTTTTCCGTATGTTTACTTTTCAGAAACATTCTTATATTGCTTTCTATAGTTTTTCGTTCCCCTGAAAAATCCCCGCGATCTATTAACTGGCCAAGATTTAATAACTTAAGATTTTTGGAGTACTGGCATTTGTCAAAAAGGATAAAGTAATCTAAAGAAACGGAAAATACCTTTATGGCTTTTAATAACGTTGAAATCGACGGCATTGTCTTTCCCGTTTCATAATAAACAATAGACGGATGCTCAATTTGAAGTAACTTTGCCAACTGTTCCTGCGTTAAACCATAGAAGTTTCTAAACATTTTAAAATTTTCAGAAAAATATTTCACCAAAACCTCTTGACAAATAAATTAATTTCAATTACAATATTGTGTGTTTAATTAGACTTAGTTAAAATCACTTTGTTTGCTACTTTATATGCAAAAAAATAACCGCGTGCCCTCGCAATTCAAAAACCCTGGGGAGGGAAATGAAAAACGGCATGCGCGCAAACATCGGGATGTCCTCGGATTGAGTTCTACTCAATTCAAGGGACATCCCATATTTTATCGCATCGCATAGAAAAACTCAAAAAAGCGTCGTGATAAACAACCAAAAAGTCCTTGTGAAATTATTTTTTTGAGGTAAAATAATATACCTTGCGTTTTGCAATATAAGGACTTTCTGGGGGATTTATGGAAAAAAATCTGGAAGGATTATCCGAAGCACAGAAACTTTTAGTAAACTGCAATCTATCCATTAAAAAATTAGGCACATGTATTTATGATTCCGACTTGAGAAATTATTCCGATCATGGAAGCGAAAGCCACTTTGTCCCGGAAGATGAAAGAATTCTTGCCCAGATTGACAAATCAGAAATCAATAAATTTATTTCTCACAATCTGGAAGCCCCTTCTTTTGAGAAGGCCGGCCCTAAAAAAAAGCTTTATTTCGAACCGGGCTCCACAATATCCGCGATTGTGACCTGTGGAGGGCTTTGCCCCGGACTGAATTCTGTTATCCGCAGCATCGTCATGATGAATTTTTACCGGTACAACAACCAGATCACTTACGGCATTCGCTACGGTTACGCCGGATTTATTAAAGAAAACAGCTACGATGTACAGCTACTCACGCCGGAACTGGTAGCTGGCATCAACACACTGGGCGGGACCATTCTTGGTTCTTCGAGAGGCAACCAGGATACAGTCAAGATAGTCGACCGGTTAGTCGAGCTCAATGTCAAAGTGCTTTACGCCATAGGCGGCGACGGTACGCTTAGGGGCGCGATGGACATCGAAAAAGAAATAGACAAACGGGGGCTAAAAATTGCCGTCATCGGCATCCCCAAAACCATTGATAACGATGTCAGCTTTATTGACAAATCCTTTGGAATGGAAACCGCTTTTTCCGAAGCCTGCAACTCGATTTACGCGGCGCACACGGAAGCTACAGCCGCTGCTAACGGCATCGGCATTGTAAAATTAATGGGAAGAGAATCGGGCTTCATTGCCGCGAATGCTACCCTTGCCACCAGCGATGTCAATTTCTGCTTGATACCGGAATTGGATTTTGACCTGGAAGGGAAAAGTGGCTTCCTTCCGCAATTGGAAAAGCGCCTGGTGAGAAGAAAGCACGCCGTCATTGTTGTGGCTGAAGGCGCCGGACAGCAATATGTTTCAGACTCCAAGAATCCGAATTATGACCCGTCTGGAAATGTAAAATTGGGCGATATCGGACTCTATTTGAAAGACAAGATAAAGGATTATCTAAAAAAAAAGAATATTCCGACTTCTATCAAATACCTGGACCCAAGCTACAGCATCCGGAGCCGGGCGCCCACTCCCAATGATTCCATATTCTGCTCCCAACTGGCGCAGATGGCCGTTCATGCCGGAATGTCGGGACGCACAGGCCTGGTAGTAGGCTACCTCAATGGGCACTTCACGCATGTCCCGATGGAACTGGCTACCTCCAGACGGAAAAAAATTGAACCCTATTCTCAGCTCTGGCTTTCGGTGCTGGAAGCGACCGGCCAGCCGCTGACTTTTAAGAATGAGTAGGGGTGTCGCGTTAGCGACGGGGGTGAGGCGGATCAGACTTCCATTAAAAGAATGGATGTGCCATCCTGCTCAATATACCGTTTTTTAATTATGGGATGATAAACCACAGCCTGCCGCACATCCAGGCCCAAAAGGCCGGCAATAATATCCTGAATCCGCGCGCCGCCTTCCTTTTGAAAATAAGTAACCGCCATGCGGCCGTTTGTGACGGAAAGCGATTGAATAGAATCTTTTAGATTAATTATTTTTGAAGCCTTTGCGGTAATCTTCTCAAAGCTGACGGCTTTTTCCCTGTTCTCCAGTATAGTCTTCTCATCTAAGGGGCTTTCTATTTCAAAAAGGACAAAATGCTCCTTTGCTTTTTTAGAAAGCTTCGCGCAGGGAATAGCGTTTACGCTGGCTTGCAACACCCGGATACCGGCAGGAAGCTCCGCGTTCATTTTTTTTAACCATTCCGCTTCGCTCACAGAAGAAGCCAGTTCTATCTCAGCCACTTCGTAAACACTCTCAAAACCGATCGGCAACGCCCAGTTCATCTCAACGCGAATATGGGGATTAAACCCCTTTGTAAAAACAATCGGCAGATCGGCCCGGATCAATGTGCGGGAGAAAAGCTCTTCCAGGTCTGTAGGGCTTGTGTATTTCTGAGCGCCTTGCTTTGTATAAAGAAAGCGGCAGACAAATTTCGGCGCGTTGTCCAGCCGGACATACCGTAAAAAATTTTCATCTATAATAGGCGATTCCCGCTGAATTGCCAGCATAGGTTTCACTTCTTGAAAGTCGCATGTTCCGCAAGAGTTGACGCAGGCATCCCGGCAGTCTTCTGTCAATTCAAGCCTGGAGGCTTTTTCAAGTTCTTTCACAAAAAACTCTTTTGCCGCGCCGGTATTCACAAAATCCCAGGGAAGCTCAGCAAAAAGAGGCTTTTGTCTGAGATAAAAGTCCCCGGAAACGCCAGCTTCCAAAAATGCCTCCTTCCACAATCCGAAATTCATCTGGTCATTCCAGCCGTCAAAGCGCGCCCCTTTACGGAAGGCGATCTCTATTGCCCGGGAAAGCCTTCTATCCCCCCGGGAAAAAATACCTTCAATCGCGCTCAGGAAAGGATTATTAAAGCGGATATTCACATTTCTATTTTTCTTCAAGATTTGAATCAGCCTTTTAAATTCAAGATTGGCTTCTTCCGGATCCCCCTGTTTCTCCCACTGAAAAGGCGTATGCGGCTTTGGAATAAAAAGCGCGACACTCACGGTAATAGAAATGCCCCTGTTAAGCCAGACCATTTTCTGGATCAGCTCCGCGATACCGTTTATTTCTTCCGGTATTGTAGTAAAAGGAAGCCCTATCATAAAATAAAGCTTCACGCTCTTCCAGCCCAGGCCCTTCGCTATTCCAATTACTTTCAGAAGTTCTGATTCTTCCACACCCTTGTTAATGGAATCCCGTATAGCCTGTGTCCCGCCTTCAACAGCGAAGGTCAGACCGCTTTTGCGGATTTCTTTTACCTTCTGTGCCAGATCCAGAGAAAAACTATCCAGCCTTAAACTGGGCAAAGAGAAAGAAATACCATGCCCGGAAAATTGCCGGTCCAGCGATTCAATCAAAACCGTTAATTCAGAGTAATCGCTTACGCTTAAAGAAATGAGAGAAAACTCTCGATATCCTGTGTGTTCAATAGCGCTCCGAGCGATGGACAATATTTGATTCACACTTCTTTCCCGCACCGGGCGGTAAGTCATTCCTGCCTGACAGAAGCGGCATCCGCGGGTACAGCCCCGGGCCGCCTCGATCACAGCCCTATCCTGGACCGCTTGAACATTCGGCAGAATCTGATTTTCCACAAACTCAATAGCATTGAGGTCCGGCTCTATATAACGTTTGACCATTTTCCCTTTTGGAACAAGATAACCGTCTTCTTCTTTTTCTTCATAAAGGCCGGGCACATAAACGCCCTCGATTTCAGATAGCTGTTTCAGGACAGATTGCCTCGACGTCCCGCGCGCCTTCGCCTCCCGGATAATTTTGCTCATTTCTAAAATCCGTGATTCTCCATCACCCACACAGACCGCGTCTAAAAAGGGTGCGACCGGCTCAAGATTGCCGGAAACAGGGCCTCCGCCAATGATAAAAGGGTGGTTTTGCGTCCTGTCTTTTGAATAAAAAGGAATGCCAGATAAATCTAGAATATTTAAAAAATTAGTATAGAGAAGCTCATATTGAAAGGAAATTCCCAGAATATCAAATCCAGAAAGCGGGGTTTTTGTTTCGAGAGAAAATAAGGGAAGCCCCTTTTCTCTCAAGAATTTTTCCATGTCCAGCCATGGCGAAAACGCCCTCTCGCAGACAATTGATTCTTCCCGGTTCAAAATATCATAAAGGATTTTCAAGCCAATGTTGGAAATTCCCACTTCATAAACATCGGGGTAGATTAAGGCGATTTTTGTCCTTCCAGTATGTTCCTTGATAATAGAATTGGTTTCTCCGCCGCAATAGCGCCCAGGTTTATCGACAAAAGGAAGAATTTCCTTCTCCAGTATTTCTGAAAGCATTATTACCTCTTAAAGAAAATCAAGCCCGTAAATGATAAGGCAAAATGGTGGGAATTGCAAACTACCTTCAATTCTGATCGGCAAAACGCCACCACGCCGCGGTGGCCGCTAAACCCAGAAAGCTTGTCAATCCTAATAAAAAAAAACTGAGCGCACCGACTTTAGGAATCTCAGGTCCTACGACTATGCCGCTAGAAAGAGCGGGAATAGCCCATGGAAAATCAGCCATGATTCCCGGAACCCCAACGCCGGCCAATTGTGTAATGATGAGAGTCAGAAAAGCAAAACCAATTGGGAGAAGATAGCCTCGCCCAACACAAGCAAAAAATGCTACAGGAGTTACCAGAAGAATGGTCAAAACGGCACTTCCTGAGAATACAAATAAAGAATGAAGGGCCAATTCATTAGACCAGCCGGGAATATTTACCGCCAGCCCTGTCAACAATCCCAGAATAAAAAGAATAATGGATAATATTGCGCTCCAGATGAGGATAATGATAAACTTGGATAAAACGATTTCGAACCGGGAAACAGGCAGAGCCAGAAGGTCTTTTATCACTCTGTCAGAATACTCCCGCCCGAATACCCAGGCGGCAACAATTCCATACCCCATCGGCCCTAGAGCGAGAACAGTTTGAATCAAGAGTCCAAAATAGGACGGCCAATCAGCGCTGCCGACAATGCGTGCCTTCGCGGCAAGAGTCGGCGATCTTCCAACGAGTTCCGGGTGTTTTGCTATTAACATCAATAGCCCCATCATAATAGCGATAAACGCGAAAATCAAAATGGTCGCCAGAAGCATCTTAGATTTCCGCATTTTCCGGCTTTCTGTCTGCAGTGCCGCTAATAATCCTTTCATTGAACACCCCCATTCATGCTGATGACCCTTAAAAAATAAGTTTCCAGATCTTCCTCATCCACTTTGAGCATCGAAGGAGAATGATCTGCTTTTACCAGCAGTTCATTTAGTTTTTCCGGACTTGCGAGCGCTTCTTTAGTGTTTAATTCCAAGGTACCGCCTTCATTAATAACGGCCGGAAAACCATCTTTTAAAAGGATCGATAAGGCCTCATGATTGTCTCGGGTACAGATTAAAAGCCTTCTCTTTATGAAACTTTCAAGATCATGAATAGAAATTTCCTGAATCAATCTTCCCTCGTGAATAATACCGATTCTATCCGCGAATTTTGATATTTCTCCTAAAATATGACTGGATATAAAAATAGTCGCCCCTTGGTTATGAGCGAGGTCTAGAAGCAGTTCCCGGATTTCGACAATGCCGGCGGGATCCAGACCATTGGCCGGCTCATCCAGAATGAGTATTTCCGGATTATGAATTAGAGCTTTC
Source organism: Brevinematales bacterium (assembly GCA_020052515.1). GTDB lineage: Bacteria > Spirochaetota > Brevinematia > Brevinematales > JAOACQ01 > JAGVOW01. Next base: position 11,844 of record JAGVOW010000096.1, read on the forward strand.
GCCAGGCCTAATCTCTGGGCATTTCCCAGAGAAAGGTTTTTCGAGAGGATATTTTTGTATTGGCCAAGCCGGAGTTTCTCTATCACAGAATCAACAGCTCCTGGATCTTTAATAAATCGAAGCTTCGATATTATTTCCAGATTTTCCTTTACCGTCAATTCCGGGTAAGAATAGGGCATCTCTACCAGATACCCGACGCTATTCCAGAGTTTATTGCTGCCGGCATGGACTTTTTTGCCGTTTAAATAGGAAGCCCCAAAAGTAGGGTTAATCATTCCCAGAAGCATCCGAATCGTGGTTGTTTTTCCAGCCCCGTTGAGTCCAAGAAAACCATAAATCTCGGCCTTTTTAACGCATAAAGAAATGTTTTCCGCCGCATGTACTTTACCGTAATGCTTGGTCAGGTTTTCTGTGACGATAGTATCCATTTTGGACTCCTATGAAAAAATTTGCAGAGCAATTTTTCGGCTATTTTCAAATCATTACTGATATAACATTCTCAATTTAGTGCAGCAGTTTACTGCGCAGGAATTGCGATCGATTTATAATACAAGCTCTAAGGTATTTTATCTTATTTTCGCCGGGATGTAAAGCTGGCTGGCAATCGAAAAATTGCGCTACTCCCCTAATTAGTATATAATAAGGTGAGTATATTCACTCATTTAATATCAAAGGCAGGTATCATGATTGATAGAACCATTGAAAAGAATTTGTTTCAGAGAAAAGTGATTGTTGGTTTTAATTGATGAAGCGTAAAGAGTACGCAATATCGGGTTGACATTAAAATTGCTGGTCGACAATTACCCAGAAACACAGTTGATCGTCACCCGGTCCTCCTCATTTGACCTGTCTAATAAAATCGTAGAGCCTCTCACAGGCAGAAAGTATTCTTAATGAGATAACAAAAAGTTATTTACAGAACCTGAATCCACTCGATCTCAGGAATGACACAGGGCATCTCTGGGAGAATTTTTTGCTGACAGAAAGATTGAAAAGGAATAATAATCATTCCATCCACGCGAATTATTATTTCTGGAGAACCCATCTTCAAAAGGAAATTGATTTTCTTGAGGAACATGGAGGAAAAATCGATGGTTTTGAATTGAAATGGGCCCAAACTAAATGGAAAGCCCCGGAAGCGTTTATAGAAGCGTATGATAACCCCGCGGTCAGACTCATCAACCGTGAGAATTTCAGGGAGTTTCTGCGAATTTAAGGAGTTTTTCTTTGAAAGTACACATTGAAACCATTGGCTGCAAGCTCAATCAGTTTGAATCACAGGCGCTTTCAGATGCCCTGGTCAAAAAGAACTTTTCTATTGCAGAACACCTGGAAGATGCCGACTTTGTTATTATTAACACATGCTCGGTGACCAACAAAGCAGATGTAAAATCCCGGCAGGCAATGCGGAAAGCAAAAAAGCTGGGCAAGCGTGTCGTGGTTACCGGCTGTTATGCCACCACAGATTTTGACAGCCTTCTGGATGAGAACAGCGCGGACATCATTGTCAAAAACGAGTCCAAGTTTACTATTCCGGAGCTTCTGGAAAAGAGATTATTTTTAGAGGAAAAGACGCCCATTCTGGAAAATTCCAGCGAATTTCCCATTGTTTACCAATTTGAAAAAACCAGGGCTTTTGTCAAAATTCAGGACGGCTGTAATAAATTCTGCTCCTACTGCAAAATCCCGCATGCGCGCGGCAGAAGCAGAAGCCTGGAGCCAAAAATTGCTATCTCCTTCATAAAGAATCTCATTGCCGCAGGCTATAAAGAGATTGTGCTGACCGGCGTCAATGTCAGCGATTATCACTGCGCCGATACAGGCCTTTATGAATTAACCGAAAGTATATTAAAGCTGCGGGGTGATTTCCGCATCCGGCTGTCTTCCCTTCAGCCGGATGAATTTGACGTACGCTTTTTGGACCTGTTAATGAATGAAAAATTCAGCCCCCATTTTCATCTCTCGCTTCAAAGCGGCTCAAACGGTGTCCTTGGACGTATGGAAAGAAATTACACAGCGGATTATTTCAGAAGGCTTTGCTTTCGAATCCGCCAGATCCGCCCTGACTGCGGCATCACGACAGATATTATCGTGGGCTTTCCAGGGGAGAGCGAAATTGAATTTGAAGAAACACTTGCTCTGGTAAAAATAGTGGAGTTTACCCGGGTGCATATTTTCTCTTATTCCCGGCGCTCGCGCACAAAGGCTTCTTTATGGAAAGATTGGGACGGAAAAACAAAAAAAGAGAGGGTAAAGCGGCTGGAGGAAATTTCGCTAAAGAGCGCGAAAACTTTTGTTGAAAGGGAAGTCATTGGAAAAGAATACCGCATTCTCACAGAAATCAATGAAGAAGGAAAAGGGATTGGATACACTGAGAATTATCTGCGAATCTCCACAAAACAAAAATGTGGGGGAAATGAGTTTGCTTTTGTTACACCGCGGAACACAATAGCGAACGCTGGAACCGTCGAGCTGGAAGCGGAGTAAATCCGTGTCAAGCGGCACGCTTGTTAAAACAAAAATCTCTCTGAATTTTTGCTACAAAAAGAGGAACGGTAATCTATTGGGCCCTCAGAAAAAGCGGAAGAATTTAAAAAACTGCTGGCATACTCCTGATAAGAATGAGCGTTCAGAAGATTAATCATAAAATCTGATCCAAACAGCAGGCGGCTGAAAATTCTTTCCTTATTACTTTTTGAGCCTTTTGACAATCTCTGGATAAGATTCTTCAGTTTCTCATAATCTTTTTCATTAAAGCAAAGGTAAGAAAAATCTGTGTAAACATTTTCATAGGAAGGATTCAAAATCAAGTCAACAATCTGGGCCATTTTCTCATCTATAAAAAGAGTGTTTAAGCTGCCGCCAAAATGCGCAAGGTTCAATTTCAATTCCGGAAAACCATTTTCCAGAACCTTTTTCCATTTTAATGGTGAAACCAATTTTTTGTACATTCCGCTATTTACACTGGAAAAGCCAACTCCGCCGCAGTGTGTTGTCATCGGAATCATCCGATCCTGGCAAAAGCCATACAAATACCTGACTTTTTCCAGCTCTTCGGGGTTGTCTCCCGGCCATGGATCAAACCCCAGAGGCGGATAAACCTTGATCCCGGCAAAGGCATAATTACTTAGATGGTCAATATTACCGTCAAAATCCCCCATTCTACTATGTAGTTTTTTGTGCCGAAGGCCAATATTTTCAGAAGAATAATCACTAAAATATTTATTCAGCAAATCAACAAGCCCTACATGCCCGTCTTTACTTTCCATATTATAATTCCGGGTATTAACACCCAGAAAAGGGTAAATTTCCAGCAGATGATGAGAGCTTTTTTTTTGATAATCCCTAATGCCGTTAAACAAATCAATTGCCTGGTTTTTTATGGCTTTATGCGGCATTTTATTATACCAGATATTTGGATAAGTATTGTTTCCTTTTGCCCCAAAATCCATCATCAAAGGAGTAAGGACAAAACGGTCATAAGGTTCTGCTCCCACATAAAGTTTACCATTCTTAAGCAACGGCAGCAAATCCTTCTCCTCCATAGCTAACAAATAATCCCCCAGATCATTATCCATGATAGAAAGGAGATTGGTAATATTCGCTAATTTTTCATTTAGAAAGAGGGAGAAGAAAAAGCCGATCACCGGCAGAGAATTTAGAAACAACAAACCAGGAAGATTAAACCGCTGAATAAAAGCCATAAAATTCGGATGGCTCAAATTAAAAACATGGCAATGAATGTCATAAAAGTATTTCTTCTTCATAAAAGCTCCACTGTCTCAATTACACCGCCAGCGTAAACCATATCTTCATGGTAAAAAACAGCGAACTGCCCAGGGGAAACAATTTCTTGAGGAGTTTCAAGCCCTACCATGGCTTTTTCCGTTTCAATCTTCACTTTTGCGGGGACAATCTGGCTCTGATAACGTATCTGGACAAAATAAGTGCCGTTTTTAAAATTTTTTGTAAACACATTCAATTTATTTACTGAAAAAACCTTTGAGAGCGGTTTTCCTCCAAGTTCAATTTCATTTTTCCCTACGTTAAAATTCCTCACAAAAACCCGCTCGCCCAGCGCTACATTTAAACCCCTTCTCTGCCCAAAACTATAAAAAGGAATCCCCCGATGAGCCCCCACTACTCTGCCGTCAAAAATAAAACTGCCCGGATCTTCTTCCACGCCTTTTAAACTCAAGAAATCCCGGTAATCATCCTGAACAAAGCAAATATCCTGGCTCTCCGGTTTCTCCGCATAAATAGGAAGGCCTGCCTCTCTGACTATTTTCCGAACTTCCGGCTTCTGATAATTTCCTAAAACCAGAAGCACAAAAGGCAACTTCTCCTTTTCAATATAAGAAAGAAAATAAGACTGATCTTTTCTGAAATCTTTTGCTTTCTGGATGAAAAATTCATCGTCATTTTTGACTATTCTGGCATAATGCCCCGTAGCGAAAAACTCCGCTCCTTCGGAAAGCGCATATTCCAGAAGCGCGCCGAACTTCACAAATCGATTACAGAAAACACAGGGGTTCGGAGTCAAGCCATTCTGGTAACTTTCTAAAAAATAGCGGACAACCCTTGTTTCAAAAACATCCCGTACATCCACTATTCTATGAGAAATTCCCAGAAATTTGCACACACTCCGGGCAGACTCTACTTCCTCAAGGCTGCAGCATTTTTTATAGCCCTCTTCCTGAACAGCCCGAAAAGTAACCCCCGTAACAGCGTGGCCCTCTTGTTTCAATAAAAAAGCCGCGGCAGAGCTGTCAATTCCTCCGCTCATCCCCACATAAACTTTTGCCATAAAGTCTACATTTTTTTTAAGCGGTCTTTCTGAATTTTTAAAAAATCCATTTTATCCGTTTTCTTCTGGAGAGGCAGGTAAGAAAGAATGTCAAAAAACTTGGTTTGTTTTGGTTTGATCTTTTCCTTGTTAAGCTCAATAAAGTCAATGGTCTCTTTATCCTCGATCTTATCCATGACCTTGACACCATTGCTGGAAAGACTAATAAGATAATAGCTATTTCCCACTTTTATAACTTGAACATATGCGCCCATACCCAGGGGTTTGGTCAAAATCAGTTCGACCAGTTCACTTTCCTCAGTCGCCGGAAGCGCGCCCTTCGAGATAATAAACCGCACAATGAAATAGGCCGCAGCGCCGAAAACGCCCGTATAAAGAAGGACTTTAATAGCAGTCCAGACCGGATTGGGCGGCGCCGCATTCCTTGGCCTGGTGCTCGAAGTCTCATCCTTATCATAAAACTCCTGCAGGAATTTTGTATTGGTTTCCGCGGAGTTTGCATTTGACTGCTGGGAATAAACAAAAACCGCCGGCAAGGACAACATCAAAGCTAAAACAAATAAACATTTCTTCATAAAAACCTCTCTTTCTCAACTTGCCTCACCCCCTAACCCCCTTAAAGGGGGTTAGGGGTTCAATCAATAGATTAGCATTATTCTGGTAAAAAAGCAAAAAATGGGCCCTCCGTTCCTCTTTTTCTCTCAGGGTATAGTGACACCCCCCTTCTCCATTGCGACGGAGAAGGGGGGTGTCAC
>JAGVOW010000103.1 GCA_020052515.1 Brevinematales bacterium
ATCGTGATTTCCCTGATTTTATATTGGGCGATTTTAAATACATCTCTTCTGACAAACAGGGAAAGAGGGAATGGGAATTACGGGCAAGCGAAGCAAAGATGTACAATACTAAAAATCAGGTTTATCTCTATAATATGGTAATGACTTTCTATAATGAGCAAAATACTGTAAAATCTTTTGTGTCCGCCAATAGCGGCTATATAGATAAAACTACGATGAACATATTTGCCGAAGGCCGTGTAAAAATACTTTCAGAAAACCAGTCCACATTAGAAGCAAACAAGGTGTATTGGGATAACGATAAAAAACATTTTTACAGCACTCCGGAAGAATTGGTTACTTTAAAAAGAGGAAATACTGTCATCACTGGCTATAAAATGGTAGCGGATTCCGGCTTAAAACAAGTAACTATTGAAAAAGTTAAGGCAGATGTGAAAAAATAAAACAGGCGAGCCGCTTATTATGAAGAAGTTTTTTCTTTTTCTATTCTGGATCATTTCTTGTAATTTTTTATATTCTCAGCTGGGCACTTTTTCCACAAATGAGACAACTTATGTTACAGCAGGGAGAAGTGTCTATAAATGGGAAATAGAAAGGATGATTCTTCAAAACACAAATAATTCTAAACCCGTCATTGAGCAAAAAAACAGTATTTTAAAAGCAGACACTATTATTTATGATAGTAAGAATGAAATGGGCTACGCTTACAATAACATTTACTTTGAAAACACCAAAGATAAAATTGTGCTTACTGCCGGAGAAGGCACATACAACACCAAGATCAAAGAAATCACCACCACAGCACATCCTGTCCTCTATCTAAAAAAAGACAACACAAAAGCAAAAAGCGATGTTATTAAAATTTACCCGGAAAAAGATTACATACAAATGATTGGAAATGTTTGGGTAACCAACAAGAAATTTGTTATGGAAGGAGATCAGGCAAAGCTTTTTCAAAAGACAGGCAAATTTAAAATTTACGGCAATGCGAGCGCGAAAGAAGAAAAATCCACTTTGTACGCAGATAAAATCGATGTTGATTCAAAAGACGGCCAGCTCCAGAGCTACACTGCTTTAGACAATGTAAGAGCGACTGATTCCAAAGAAGGGTACACTATTCATTCCGGCAGGCTCGATTATTTCAAGGATATCGGCTATTCTAAAATAACAAAAAACCCGGTCATTACATTCAGCAACAAAAACATTAAAGCCTACTCGATTGTTATGGAAAAATACGATGACGAAGAAAAGGCCAATCTGTTAGGCAATGTCATCATTGTTAAAGACAATCAAAAAGCCTATGCCAAATGGGGAGAATATTTTATCAAGAGTAAGAAAATGATTTTGACAGGAAATCCAATATTGGTAGAGGGTAATTCAAAATTTAACGCGAATCAAATTTTAGTGGATGTTGAAGCTGAAACGATGAGCATGATAGGAGAAGGCCATGGTTTTTATGAATACGAGCTCAAATAATAAAATTTCCCGGGAGGAATAAATTGGGTATCAGCGAACGTCCAGGCATTACTGAAAGTTTTGAAAAGCTTGGATTAAGCTCTAATGAAGCAAGGGTTTATCTCGCATTGTTAGAAAACCATCCGATTACGGGCTACCAGCTGAGTAAAAATAGCGGCATACTGCGGCCTGTTGTGTATGAAATGCTCAACCGCCTCGTGGATAAAGGCGGAGCGCGGATTATTAAATCCAATCCTGACACATATATTCCAGTAGAAATCGATGAATTTATTAAGAACATTGAGATAGAAGTAGCTGATGCAAAAAAGAGTATTATCAAAACATTGAAAGAGTACCTGGTGGTGGATAATACCGATTATTTCTGGAATATTATCGGCGAAAAGAATATTTTAAATTCTATTTCTATGTTGCTGGAAAGGGCAAAAAAAGAAATCTATATCGAAATAAACCACCAGGACTACCTCGATGAATTTATAAAAAAACTGGAAGAAAGACTAAAATCCGGGGTACAAATCAATATTTTTTCTTACTACCAGTTAGAAGTCAGAGGAATGACTTTATACTCTTACAAACTTGATTCAAGCTTTAAATCAGAATGGATATCCCATGATTTTATCAACATTTGCGCCGACAATGAAGAAGGAATCATGATTAATATGAGCGACCTTAAAACAGCAAAAGCCGTATTCAGCAAGAACCCGGCTTTTGTTAGTTCAATCCGGCAAAAAATCCTTTCCCAAATTTACTTTTATCGTCTATGGACTTATCTCGGTACTGATAAAATAAAAGCCCTTATTAATAATGAAGACAGAAAACTTCTTGAAAAAATAGAAAAGCATTTATCTCTTGGTTGAAGTGACTTATAAAAAATTTAGGCGCGGTTAATCAACCGCGCCTTTAATAAGGTAAAACCAGATAACTTAAACTATTTCATCTCGCTCATTACAACATTCGCCAGATAAACTGAGCTTGAATTCTGCCCTAAATTGAAGTCCATCCTTGCTTTTTTATCTTCTGAAATAGCGGTAAAGGTATAGGTATAAGTCTTCATTTCTTTTGTAATATCAAACTTTTGGTCGCCGGAATAAGCTCTCCAGTCTCCACCCACCATACCTACTTTTGTGATAAGTGAACGTGGAGCATCGGCTTTAGCGTCAAACTTAACGGTGTAAGTCTTGTTCTTTTCCACAAAAACCGGAATCTGAACCAACTGAACAGAATAGATTTCTTTACCGGGGTTAGCAATAGTAACTTTACAAACGCCCTTTTCAATAGACACTTTACCGTCGCCGCCAAAACCTGTGATAAACTGCCAGTAGCCAGCGGCAGCTACTTGATTCACAAAATCCTGACTCAGGGAATTATAAACTTCGTACTTCTTGATTTCCGCCATATCAAAAGTACCATTGTGAACAACACCCGCCTCAAGCTTTACCGCGGGAGCAGTAGAAACAGCAGCCCCTTCCGCTTTTACAGCTTTGTCTCCGCAAGAAACAAGCATAAAAAGGCCCAAAAAGCCAATACCCGCTAACAATGCCCTCAAGATTTTCTTCATACCTTCCTCCTCATAAAATTATATATTAAGATTTTAAAAAACAAAAAAAAAAAAGCAATACTTTTTTAATACTTTTTTATTTATTTTTTTCTGCTTTCATGTTAAACTAATTGCGCTAATAAATAGGTAACAGTAGGAATAGAAAAATGAGCGTAAAAAGTGAGAGATTTATTAAAATAGGAATTATTGGCTGCGGTAAGATTGTTACTATGTTTTCTTTGGCCGCGCTAAAAAAGATTCCCAAGATTAAAATAGAAGCCCTTTGCGATAACAATGAAAAACGCCTTTCTCAAGTTGGAAAAAAAACGAAGGCGCAGAAACTCTATTCCACTTATGAAAGTCTGCTCCAGGATCCGGATATTGACGCTGTTTATATAGCAACCCCGCCTCAGTACCGGCATGCTATCATCAGAATGGCCATAAAAGAAAAAAAGCATATCCTTTGCGAAAAGCCCCTTTGTAGAAATTATGAGGAAGCAGAGGATATTTTAAAGCATGCTCCTAAAAATCTGATCATCATGCCGGCGCACAATTACGCTTATTCGCCTTCTTTGGAATGGACTATGGACATAATCAAAGAGGGTAAGATAGGAGAAGTCATTAAAGTCGAAAACCATTTTGACCTCAATATCAATCTCTGGAACAATGTTTCCAAACATCAATTTGACATGGATGTCGGCGGTGTTCTCTACGATCACTTCGCACACCTGGTCTACACCGCAAACCGGTTTGCCGGCAAATTGCACAGTATTGAAGAAATTGATAGGGCAAAAGGAAAGAAAGGAGTTTATGACAAAGTCGTCGTCAAAGGAAGTTCGGAAATCGGAATTGAGAGTGATATCCGGGCTAGCTGGCGCCATATTCTATTTTCGTGGAACATGCGGGTCATCGGCAAAAAAGGCTCTATCCACTTAAAACCACAGACAAATCCCTATTGGATAAAAGTTGTAGATAACAATGGAAAAACGATAGAAAAAAGAAAAGACAAATCCATGTTTTCTCATTTTTTGTCCCCCTACTCCAGCTACCAGCAGGAATTTGAAGACTTTGCCGATTCGATTTTAGAGGGAAGAAAACCAAAAGTACCTCTGGAAGAAGCGGTAGAAACCATGCGTATTATTGATCTGGTAAAAAATTGGGATTCTAAAGACACGCCGCTAAAAGAAAAAACAAAAGTCGTTATTGAAGAAGCTTCTTATGGAAACGCCGCCGAGAAGCTGGAAAAAATAATTTCTCAATTCAATCTGAACTGGAAAGGAAAAAAAGTGTTGCTGAAGCCGAATATTGTTGGTGGATGGGGCCCGGAACAAGGTGCTACAACCCATCCAGCTATTGTTCTTGGAACCATGAAAGCGATCGAAAAACGGGGCGGTATTGTCTGGATTGGGGACAATCCGGGAACAGGCGCTTACGGAAAAAGCAGCGAAGAAGGCGAAAAGTCAGAAATCAAGCCGGCAGCCGGTGATAGATGGGTAGAAATGGGTAAACACCCTATGAAAGTTAAGGTGAAATCGAAGTATTTTAAGGAATTAGTCGTTTCTAAAGAGATTTTTGACGCGGACATTGTTGTCAATTTGCCGAAATTTAAAACCCATGCCCTTACCACCATTACGGGCAGCATAAAAAATATGTTCGGCATATTAGTAGGGGGGCAGAAAGTCCAGATTCATGCGCTCTGCCCTATTCCTCGAAATTTTTCAGAAGCCCTGGTTGACATTTATTCCGTACGAAAACCGGAAATCACTATTATGGACGCTATTGTAGGAATGGAAGGCAATGGGCCCACAAATGGTACTTTGAGAAAAATTGGCAGAATAATAGCTTCAACAGACGGAGTGGCTTTGGATTCCGTAATGGCCGCGATGATGGGCATAAAACCATTAGAAGTAGATATGCTCAAAACCGCCTCTATCCGGAAGCTGGGTGAGACGAATCTTTCCAGAATACAAATAGAAGGCAATTTTTCCGTTCTTTCAAAATTCAAACTGCCGATTACGTTTGCCAGCCAGAGTTTTCTGGGCAGTATAGCAAGCAAATTCCTGACAAGCGGGTATGGCAAGCCCAAATTACGGGTCAATAAAAAACTCTGCGTAAAGTGTGGGGTCTGTAAAAAACATTGCCCGAAAGGCGCGATTTTGTTGGATCCGTTTCCGAACATCGACCGCTCAAAGTGCATTGGCTGTTACTGCTGTTTTGAACTGTGCGAGGTAGGCGCGATCAGCATCCATAGCCTTCTGGCAAGCGCGAAGAAAAGATAGTACTGACGACTTTTATAGGCGCGGTTAATTAACCGCGCCTATAAAAAGTTCCACTATCTTCACTACATTTTCTTCCATCTTAGCGGGAATTTCCTGTATTGATTTCTTAACTTCGACTTCCTTAGCATTCTCTATATCGTACAAAAAAAGCCGGCTGACTGGAATATTCATCCTTTCCAGAATATAGGCATAATAGCAAAGTTGTCTCTCATAACGCTTTTCCGATCCGGTCAAACTTAATTTATAATCGATCAATATTCCTTTTTTCGGCGAAGACTCTACATACCGGTCCAGTAGGCCTTTTATCAAGAGCCATTTTCCATTGTAATCAAAGGGATAATTCACTTCCCACTCCCGGTGGTCAGAAACGCAGTTTGCTAAAAAATTGTGGTAAAAGCCGCTTTGAAAAAAGTGCGCCGCTTTCTCTATTATTTTGCCTTTTTGCTCAATCAGAAGCTCATTTTCTAGAGCAATATGATTCTCAATAAAATCGGTAAAATTAACAGAATCCGCAAATTGAAAAACCCGATGGAGAAAAGAACCCTCATCCGCCCTTGGGTTGACAAAAGAAGCCGCATCCCCTATTTCAGCAATATCACTGAGCGCCTCATCTAAAGGAAAAGATTTACGAATGTACCGGTTCTTGAAAACAGACGGCGAAAATTCACTATCCAAAAGCTGAGTAATAGTAATGGCCTGCGGAAAAGACTTCGCCGAAATTTCTTTTTCATGGCTTTCTAAAAATTCCACCCGTTTTTTCACCCTTTCGGAAATTCCTGTTTCTTCCGGCTGGATTTTCTTTTCAACAAGCGGAATATCACGAAAAAGGCGTTTCTGCACAAAACTTTTTTCCAGATGAATAAAATCTCTCCATGAATTCGGCTTTTGTTCTTCCACACCCACATAATATAGCCTTTCCTTTGCCCGGGTAAAAGCCACATAAGCCAGGCGTTTTTCTTCTTCCAATTCTTTTATGGACGCCGCTCTGGATAAGGATACAAAGCGTTCATCCTTTCCAAACAAGGAAAATCCGGTCAGTTTCTCCCCTGCTTCCTCCCCAAAAATCCATTCTTTCTGGTGAACGTTCCCGGAATCTGGAATAACAATGACCATTTTGGATTCCAGTCCTTTAGCCATATGAACCGTCATAATCCTGACGACATCGCTTTTTTCACCAACTACCTGGGGTTTTGATAGCTCCGCCCCATATTCCTGAAGGTAATACAGAAAGTGCGTCAAATGAAACATTTCCGTGGATTGGATTTTTCTCAAGAAATCCAGAAACACCACCAGATTGGTAGATAATTCTTTTTTATTGGGCAGGCTATTGATAAAAGCGTAATAACCCGTGCTGTGAACAATTTCTTCTGTTAGTTCTGCGATCGAAAGCCTGTTTTTCTTGCCGCGGATCTTTTCAAAAATTTCTATTTCCCGGGAACAATCTTTCTTCTCTCCTTCATAGAGATTGCCATTTTTGCGGAACAAAGAAAGCAGTTCAGCGTCAGTTTTCCGAAAGAAAGGAGATTTCAAAAGCGGAAGGAAATAAAAATCGCTCTTCGGATTTTCCAATGCCTGTAAATAGATAATCAGATTCGAAACTTCCCACGATTCTAAAATATTCGAAGTATCCACCAGAAAATAAGGGATAGAATCATCTCCCAGAACATCGCTAAACTCGTTTTGAAGAAGAGAGATTTTTGTTTTCTTCCGCGTCAGGACCATAACATCCGAAGGCTTTGCTTCCCCGGACAGAACCAAATTCCGGATGAGATTTGCCGCTGTCCTGCAGGAATTTTGAAATTTTTCCCCCGCGGTTTCGCCGGAAGAGGGGATGAAGAAAACAGATTCCTGTGTTTCCTTTTTTTGAAAACTCTGCTGAGGATAATAATGGATAATAGGACTTTGATCAAAAACATCGGCAAAAATCTCATTGATAGAATCAACAAAATTTGGACTGGAGCGGTAATTGCGGCTTAATTTTTGATAAGAATCCGCACTAAACTCTGAAAACTCCTTCTTGGTCTGTTCAAAAAGCGCGACATTCGCGTTTCTAAAGCCATAGATCGATTGTTTCGGATCGCCTACTATAAAAGGTATCCCTTTCAGATGATCAAAAATCTGTTTTTGAGTATCGCTGGTATCCTGATACTCATCCAGCAATAAAAAACGAATGTTATTTTGAACTTTTTCTCGAAATTTCGATTTTTCCAGAGCTTTTAAAAATTTTATCTCAATATCGCTGAAATCTATTTCTTTTTTCTCCCGCTGCATCTTCTGGTAAACTTGATAAAAGTTTTTAGCCAGTCTCCAGAGAAAAGGAAAAAAAATCCGATGCATTTCAAAGTAAAGTTTCCGGTAATAGGGTAAAACCGCTTCTTCCACAGCCTTACTTTCCGCGTCGTATTCAAAATCCGTAGTAAAAACTGCCGCCTTTTCGCCGGAAAAGAGAAAGTCCTGAATTTTTTTGATTGTCCTTTCAATAGCCGGCAAAGCGTTTTTCCTGACGGTCTGCTCTAAAGATTTCAGCTCCGCTAAAATCTTTTTCAAGACGGGAATTATTTTACTTTCAATTAGTTCTTCCCAGTGAAGGTCATTTTCACAATCCAGGTAGCCGGAATCTCGAAGAATCACCTCCAGCCGCTCTATTCCAAGGTCCTTGCCGAAATGATGAATGCTATTGAGCTGCTGTTCTGTCAATTGATAACCAATTCTCTCTACACAGAAAACAAAATCCGGATTTTTAGATTCCAGCCAGCTTCGGATAGAACGTGCCAGAGCATCTTTTTCAGTAATAGAAAGCCCCTCGATGCCGCTCTCATCGGGAGGCGAAGCTAAAGGATCGACTTCCGTTTCTACCGGATGATTCCGCAATAAAGACAATGCGAATGAATGAATTGTACCAATTCTAGCAAAAGAAAGGGCATTCTGTAAGTTTTCTTTTTTTGCCGCAAGATATTGTGCCCATTTTTCCGGTGTGCTTTCTGAGTCAAGAGATTTTTGATTCATCTGAGAAAGTTTTCTTATCACAGAAACAATTGTGTCCGTATCCAATTCCTCAATCTTCTCCCTTATCCGGTCTTTCATCTCACCCGCGGCCTTCCTGGTGAATGTCAAAGCCACGACCGATTGAAAGGCTTCGTAAAAATGGAATTTTTCAAAAATAATCAGATAAACAATTGTAGCAAAATATCTTTCCACCAGTATCGTTGTTTTCCCGCTTCCGGCAGAAGCTTCTAAAATCAGCGGTGCTTGAATGGAATAAACCACTTTTTCATTTTCAAACTCAATAAATGCCATAGTTAATATTTTACTTTACCGGCAATAAATACGCAAAAAAAGTAATGTTTTTGACTAAAACCAATCCATCGATTATAATTTTTTCTCAGATTAACACAAAAAAAAACAAGTGGGGAGTTTTTCTATATGCAGATTACCGGGGTAAAGAAAAATCTGGTTTTTGTTTTCATTGGGTTGAATTGTTTTTTAGCGGGATTCTTTTTATCCAGCGATTGGGCAAAAGAATGGGGAATGGTTTTTCCGTTTCTGCCCTTCTATTTAAAAGGCTTGTTTTCATTGGTTTGCGGCATCATCGTCTGGACAACAGGTAAAAAAGCCTTTGATTCCAGAGATTTCCAAATTTTATCGGCGGCTTTCGTTTTTACTTTTCTGGGCGACCTCAGCTTTATAGTCACAGACGTAACTTCTTTTCGTCCGGAATGGATGTTCCTCGTCACGCAGGGTTTGTATTTTCTATTTCAGATTCTCTGCATCTTCCGGTACACCAGGGGCTGGAGAAGCAGCGATAGGGATTTAAAAAGCTGGATTATTCGCGCATTATCCGGAGTTTTTGTACTCGGGGTAGTCGCTTTCTTTCTCACGCTCGCCCATTCCAATCTGGTCAAAACACAAATGGTTTTGCCGGTAACTCTTTATGCTATCTTATTATCCATATCTGTTCTTTCCGGTATCAACACCCTGACATTAAAAGCTTTCCCGAAAGGTAATGCCGCTTTAATAGCCGTGGGAATGATTGCCTTCTTTTTCGGCGATATAGCGGAAGCCTTGAAAATAGCATATTTCGGTACAGAAGTGTTTTTCTACGCGAAAAAGATTACCTGGTTATTTTATGGGCCGGCATTAATGCTTCTGGCTTTAAGCGGATACCGCCGGGAAGGGAAGAAAGATAAAGCCTGAATAAGAACATCTTAAATATTTTGATAAGAATAAAAAACTATGTTATAATTTTTACCTAAAAATGGGGATGTAGCCAAGTGGGAAGGCTGCGGTCTGCAAAACCGCTATGAGTCGGTTCGATTCCGACCATCCCCTCATTCAAATGCCGAGGTGGTGGAACTGGTAGACACAAGGGACTTAAAATCCCTCGGGTGGTAACACCCATGCGGGTTCAAGTCCCGCCCCCGGCATTGAATTTACATAAACCTATCAATCAGTATATCTTCAATATTCCTTCTTCCGTCTATAACGGACAAAATATAAACCTTGTTCTCTTCTATCTTGTAAACAATCCGCCAGGGTGATTCTATCAATTCCCGAAATGTCTCAACCTGGTAAAACTGCAGCTCGGGTACAATTCTTCCCTGTAAAGGCATCCCCGATAGCTTTTCTGCCTTAGCTTTCATTTTCTCAAAAATAAGAGCTGCCCTTTCTTTACTGTCAGCCGCTATGTAAATCACAATTTTTTTGAGATCGTTAAGCCCTGTAGTAGTCCAAAACACTTTAGTTAAATCAGGCATGAGTTTCTTCCACACTATTTAACAATTCCTCTACTTCCTCAAAAGCTTTATTTTGTTCGATATATTTGCCTTCTAAAATATCCTTTTCCCCTTGAGCAAAAAGTTTAAATAAACCAACTGCTTTTATTATTTTTTCGTAGGATTCAGAATCCATTAAAACTGCTTTTGCCTCGCCATTTTGCGTGACAAAAACGGGCCTGTGAGTATTGTTGACCTGTTTCATCATATCAGCGGTATGCGCTTTAACGTAAGAAACTGACCTGATGTCTTCTCTTAAATTCATAAAATGTTCTCCCCAATTTAATTGTACTTAATATGGTACTAAATATTGTGCCAATTGTCAAATATTGTAATATTGAACTTATCACTGTACCATTTCAGAAATATTGAATATCGGCAGAAACAGCGCAATCACAATGATCCCGATAATCACACCTATGATCACAATCATGACCGGCGTCAGTAAAGACGTGATTTTTTCAATTGAAACAGACACATCCTTTTCATAAAAATCAGAAAGATTATCCAGAAGCTGGGGTAAATTCCCGGACTCCTCTCCCATAGACACCATTTGAACCAGCATGGGCGGAATATAAGGATTCGCTTTCAGCGCTGGCGCAAACCCCTTGCCTTCTGAAAGATCTCCGATCGCTCTACCGATCGATGTTTCAAAAATGCTGTTGTTAACCACTCCCTCTGCCAGCTCTAATGATTCCTTCAGAGTGATTCCATTCATCAAAAGTATGGAAAGAGTCCTCGTCAGCCTCGCCAGGATATTTTTTTGATAAAGCTTTCCCATTATGGGTAAAGAGAAGAGAAAATTTTCAAAAACTTTTTTGCCGTGAGGCTTTTTGATCCAATTGGACAAAAAATAAAGGCCGCCTATGATTAAAATAAGCAATACCCAGAAATAGTTTTTCAGCCAGACAGCCACATGGATGAGCCCCATAGTAAACTCCGGGATTTTCGCGCCAAAGTGAGAATAACTTTCCTCAAAGCGAGGGATCAAAAATAATACAAAGAAACCCAGTACCAGAAAAGCAAAACTCAAAATAAAGGAAGGATAAAGCAGAGCGAGTGAAACCTTTTTCTCCAGTTCATAATGCCTTTGAAGGTACCTTAAAACAAATTGAAACGCTTTTTCCAATCTTCCCGATTTTTCGCCCGCTTTAACCATATTCACATAGAAATGAGAAAATACATTGGGATAAATCGAAAGCACTTCCGACAGAGACTTTCCCACCTTTAGTTCTTCTACCAGCGACAGCGCGATAAAAAGCATTGTACTCTTTGACGGCAATTCCCCCATAATGATTTCCAGCGCCTTCACCAAAGGAATATGCGCCTCCAGCGCTGTAGCGATAAGCCGGGTAAAAACAATCAGGTCTTCCGCCTTAGCCGCTTTGTTTTTATTGATTTTATTAACTGAAATAAGGTGGCTCACAATCAAATTCTGTTGATACAACAGTCGTTCCGCTTCATTTTGACTTTCCGCATGAATGGAGCCAAAAACTTTTTCCCCTTCCCGGGTAAACGCCTCATAGTTAAAAACCATAACTATTCTCCAAGAGCAATTATTTTTTCCACTTCTTCTTTACTGGTTATTCCATCTTTTACCAGCCTTAAACCCGAATCCCTTAATGTCAGCATGCCCTCCTGTCTCGCGATTTCCTCAATTTTATCCGCGGAAAAACCTTTCAACACAGCGTCTTTGATAGACTTTGTCACCTTCAGGGTTTCAAAAAAGGCAATTCTGCCTTTATAGCCTGTATCAGCGCAAAATTTGCAGACCTTTTCCCCTCTACAATGCGGGCAAATTTTCCGGACTAAACGCTCCGCGATGACCAGATTGACTGTCGCGCTGATCAGGTAGGGCGGAATGCCCATATCGACAAAACGTGTAATCGTGCTGGCGGCGCTATTGGTGTGAAGTGTCGAAAGGACCAGATGCCCTGTCAAAGCCGCTCTTATAGAAATATCCGCTGTTTCTTTATCCCGGATTTCCCCCAGCATTATGACATCGGGATCATGCCTCAGGAAGGCCCGGAGCCCGGAAGCAAAATTAAGCCCAATTTCGGGATGCACCTGCACCTGGGAAATACCATCTACCTGATATTCCACAGGATCTTCAATAGTCAGTATTTTATTCTCAAATTGCTTAATATACTGCAGGATAGCGTAGAGAGTGGTGGTTTTACCGCTTCCCGTCGGGCCGGTAACCAGAACCATTCCATTGGGTTTTCTTATTTCTTTCTGCAGGCCTTCCAGTATTTCAGGCGGCAACCCTAGATCGCCTAATGTCCTTACCGATTTTTCCTTGTCCAATATCCGAAGTACAGCGTTTTCTCCATAAATCGTAGGAATAATAGAAACACGAATATCTATCTGCCTTTTATCTACATGATAAACTGTTTTACCGTCCTGAGGAAGCCGCTTTTCTGAAATATCCAGGTCAGATAGTATTTTGATCCTGGAAATAATAGCCGGATAGAGTTTGATATCCGGTTCGCCCGCCTTTATCAACCTTCCATCCACCCGGTAACGCAAAACAGTGCTTTTTTTATAAATCTCAAAATGAATATCCGAGGCGCCTTTTTCTACAGCAGCTTTTATTGTGCGTTCGACTAATTTTACAACCGGAGAATTTTCTTCCACCAAAGAAAGTTTGTTTTCCAGGGCCTTTTCAGCACAAGAGTTTAAGACAGCCCCCGAAGAATAAGCGTTCAAATACTCCAGAATTGCCGTCTCCGTAGCGTAATCAACCTTGATTGCCTTCCCTGTCATAAAAGCCATTTCATTCACCATAATGGTATTGGTCGGCTCTGAAATATAAACATGGATCGATCTGGAATTGACTTCCACAGGAGCGATCATTTTACTTCTGCAATAGTCATAGGGCAAGGCCTCAAAAAAAGCCGCCTCTGGCTTTCCCTCAATTTTTGTCTTAAAAATTACGCTCAATTGCTTTTCCAGAAAAGAATAAAGTGTTATCTCATCCAGAAAGCCTTTTTCTACCAAAACCTTGCCGAGCCGCTTGCCTGTTTCTATCTGAATTTGAAGCGCTTCTCCGAGGTTTTCCTCATTGATAATCTGATTTTCCACCAGAAGCGTACCCAGCGATTTGTTTAAAAAATCCGCCATAACTAACTCCTTCTTACCATCTTTATTTTAAGCGGCAAAGGAAAAAGAGAAAAGGGCTTTTGAGTTAAATAATTAGTGATCCCCGCGTAATAAATAAAATGATTTTCAAATAAGCCATAATCCATTGCCCCTTTTTCGTTTTCAAAAGACAAAATGACGCTTCCATAAATGGAGGCCGGTGAACCTCCTATTTCGCCATTCTCATTGAGAGTAAAAAGCCCCTTTAACGGGCTATAGATAAAACATTTATTAATCTTACTTTCTTTCCGGCCGCTTTTCCGGTAAATCCAGACTCCTCTTTTTGAGACAAAACAGACCGGCTCCCCCTTATTTTGAGGATTAATATTTTCCAGATAAATGTTTTCGCGCGAAACGATCGCCAGAGGAAAAGAGCTTTCCCCCCGAACCAAAAGCGGCAAATAAGATATGATCACGCCATTCGCGGGGGGATTTTGAATAGCGCTCAAGTCTAAAACCGCCGCTTTTTCCATTTTATCAATAAAGATTCCCGTTCTTTCAGAAGGCGGGGCTTTTTTTAAATAAATATTCGGCAGGCGCATAGTCCTGATCTCTTTTCCATCCGGTGGAGGGGATGAAAAAACCATTTTAGTTTCCTGAATGGAAAATGCCGCTGTACGTCTGCCCCCAATATAACAACAAGTGTTTTGAGGGAAATATCCGCAGGGAAACTCTACTCTACTTCCATTTCCCTCTCCAACAAAGGCAGTATAGTCAGCGTAAAATTTTTCAGTCATGATTTTCAGCGATTTTGAGACGGCGGTGTAATGATAATCTACTCCTGATAGAAGCGCGTTGATATAGGAAGGCCTATTTAAATAAATCTGCTCAATTTTTTCATCAAAAGAAATGAACGACCAGCCTTTTCCGCCGAATTGGAAAACTCCCAGGCTGGTATAGCCGTCTTCCGGAAGAAGAAGAAAGGCCGGTGAACCAGAAGCCTTTAAATCAATGATTCCTCTATTAAAGCTAAAAAACTTATTTTTATTTTCCACTCCATAACAATAGGCGTAGTCCAGTGAATCAATGTTCTGGAACTTCGCGGCGGAAGTGATTTTCTTGATGTAGACATTCTGGACATTCCAGGATTTTGAAATTTCAGAAGGACAGTCAAAACGTGTGGAATACCCATCGCCAATGGCTACCAGAGTTTTTTCAGTATCCATTGGATTTTGAATCCATTCAAATTGACCTAAAAAATAATTCTGGACTACCCATGAATCATCGCGATAGCGGTAAAAACCCTGCCACATATTCTCGAATGCCGGAAAAGTCAGTTTTTCTATTTTATGAAACGAAAGCGAAGTTTTCAATGGATCTGCCTTAAAGTCCCCTTCCACATTGGCAAGAAGGCCCAGAGGGTCGCTGCCGAAAAAATAGGGACGAATAGCCGGGGCAGAAGAGGCATAATCGACTCTGGGCGTGAAATAATTCGGCCAGAATAAATAGAGCCGCCCGCTGCCGGCTGCCGAAAATCGCCCCGTCAGGCCGAGGTTTCCAGCAATAGCGATGTTTTTCTTTAGCTCGATATTCAGGTCTCCATTGACATAAAGGGCATAATCAAATAGATTTAACCGGCTGAATTCAAGGTACTGCTCAATCTTATACCTGTCTTTCCATTTTAGATAAGCATGGAGAGAAAATTTTTCCTCTTTATTCCGGTAGACTTCCAGAGTAAAATGCTGATCTTTCCCATCAATCACTTCCTGAAAGTCAAAACGGCCCAATGAAAAAGCTGTTTTCCCCGAGATAATAGAATCAAAGTACTCCTCTACCCTGCCTTCCAGGAACCATCTGCCGCGGTTGATCTCCGCTTCTCTCTGAGCATTATACGAAGACAAAAACAGAAGATTGACCAGCACAGCCGAAAGTAAAAGCAATATAACGGCGGCAACCAGCGCCACCGTAGAAACAGAAGCCCTGAACCTTTTCATTCCCTTATTTTTCAATTAATTGATTCGTAGCGCCGCCTTCTTCTATAGCCTCTTTTGAAGTGGTCTGCAGGGAAACATTGCTTTTTCCAGTTTTAATGACCCTGGGGGTTATAAAAATCACCAATTCTGAGCGGACATAGGTATCAATATTATGAGAAAAAATGAGGTCTAAAACAGGGATCTCCCCCAAAAATGGAACCGCCTTTTTCTGCGTTGTCTTTTCATTTTTTATCAAACCGCCGATAATAATAGTCTGGCCGTCTTTCGCGATAGAATCACAGCTCAATTCGGTAGTGATGATCTTCGGCGCGTTTTCCGTAGAAGTGATTGCCACAAACTGATAAGAACTCATTTCCGCTTTAATGGCTATTTTCACATCGTCTTCCGGGGTAATCATAGGGGTAACTATCAGCTTAATCCCTACATCCACAAATTCTACCTGAGAAGTCTGCTGACCGGTTAAAGAATTGTTCAAAATACTTTTGATATAAGGCACCTTGCTGCCTATATGGATATTGGCCTCCTGACGATTTACAGCCAGAACCCTGGGCTGAGACAAAAGCTTTGTTTTATATCTGGTGGCAATAGCGGATATAAGGGCATCCACTCCTACATTATTAAAGGTTTGCTTCCCCACAATATTCAGCGCTTCCGTAGCCACACCGCCGGATGGGGCAAAAATAAATTTCAGGTCAACCGCGCCGCCTAAATTCAACGCGGACCAATTAACCCCCATTTCATTATTATTTTCGAGATCAATTTGAACAATTCTGGTTTCTATTTCCACCACTTTTGGAAGTGAGGAAATATCGGATAAAAGCTTATCAATGCGGTCAAAATTATCCTTAATATCCGTTACAATCACCTTGGAAGACTGTGAATCAATAGAAAAATTTCCCACGCCCGGCGATAAAAGAGGCTTCAGCACTGTCGCTAAATTCTTGATATCCATAATAGAAGCATCGTAAGTTTTAGAGACTACATACTGCCGAAGCAATTCGTTTCTGTATTCCCGGGGAGTCAAAATTTTCACAATATTTCCCTGAACCAGATAATAGAGATTGTTGGCCGAAAGAATAGCGAGAAAAGCGTCTTTAATGCTTACTTTTGTAAAATTCGCCGTAATATTATCCTTAATATTTGGGCTAACCATAATGTTAAGGCCGCTCTGCAGGGCAAAAATGCGAAAGACATCCTTTACAGGTGTCCCCTGAAAAGTAGCGGAAAAGTCTCCACTGAGGTTTTCAATAAGATTCTCTTTTACCTGAATAATCATTCCGCCTGAATCACCAAAAGAAGCATCCTGAGAAAATCCGCCCTCAAAAAAAACACAAAATACTAATACAACTAAAGCTAAAACACCTGCCTTTTTCATTCTTTACTCCTTTTCATAAAATTTATTTCTTTTTATAAACCACATCTCCTTCATCGCCTACAAAACCCTGACTATCATTGGATAAATTCGCGTTTTCATTGGTAATGATTTCCTTTATCCATACTGACTTTTTGTTTTTCTTTTTATCATAAAACTCAATAAAGGTCTGGATTTTCTCATTGGTATTCACATTGCTGTTTTGCAGTATTTCTTTTTTTGTCTCAATTACTTCCTTTTTACGGGGCAAAAGCATTTTTTTTGCCGCAGCGGGAAGCTTTTTTCTCGGCAAAACCACTGCTTTTTTCTCGGCATTTACGTTGGTTTCCATTTTATTGGTCGCTATTTCAAAAATACTTTCGCTTACAGGAAGAGAGTGTTTATCCCTGGCCGATAAGTTAAAAAATATAAATAAGCCCACTAAAACAAGTACAATTAAGAAAGAGAAAAGAAAGAAAACATTTTTCATAAATCTATTCCACAATATTTTTAAATCCCCCTTTCTCCCCCTTTGAAAAGGGGAATGGGGGATTTTTTCATACAACTTTTGACATTACCTAAAAAAGGATTTATTTGTAGAAAAAACTAAAGAATTATATAATAGTTTACATCTTGAATCAAATTTTATTGAAATTTTTAGAAAAAATATTTCGCCTCACCCCCCTTTCTCCTTCTCCAAGCCTGGAGAAGGAGAAAGATTTGGTGACGAAATAACTGGAGCGAAAATTAAATTTTTATGCCTCTCGAAAAAATTCTAGTTTCATTGTCCCTGCTGGTGATTGTGAATCTGCTTTGCTTTTTTATTTATAAAACACTTCAGTGGAAGATAGTGCTCTTATCACTCCTCTTCTCAGTTTCTTTTTTATTCCTTTATGGAAAACTTCCGCTGCACATTTTTTGCTTGTACGGCTATTTTTTTTCCATTATGACCCTGCTCAGCCTTGAGGATTTTAAGGAACAGTCACTACGGGAATGGCAAATTGTTCTTTTCCTTGGGTTGACCATTCTGGTGCGCTTTTTTCTCGAAATACCGCTGTTTTTAAACCTGATCTCCCTCCTTCTTGGCTTTTTATTTTTGTTTATCCCTTATCTCTTTACTCGAGGGAAAGGCATGGGATTGGGAGATGTAATTGTTTTTTCCGCTGTGTCTCTGCTTTTAAAACCAGCAGATGTTCTTATAGTCGGCTCTGCCGCGGCCTTCGGAGGCTTTCTTTTTGGAATTTTTGGCTCTATTCGGCGGAAAAGATTTGAGCCGATCCCTTTTGTTCCTTTTATCCAGGCCGCTTTATTTTTTTATCTGCCGTTTCAAACAAAAATTAGAGTTTTTTTCTCTCTTTCTCTATAATAATATAAAGGTCACTTATTCAGGAGGCCTCTGAAATGAAAAAGAGAAGTTACCCCGCTTATACTTTATTGGAAATATTAGTGGTTCTCACCATAATCGGCATCCTGCTGGCGATCGGAATGGCTGTTTATACCCGCCTCCCGGAGAGCGCTATGAAAAAAGCCACTCAAGTGGAAGAAAGCCAGTATCTCACAGTCATTTACAATTATAAAAGCGAAAGCGGAAAAATGCCGGAAGATGTGGATGTTCTTTTAACGGAAGGGTATATTACAAAAGACCTCACTACGGACGCGTGGGGAATAAAGTACCAGATCAATTACGATGAACCCAGTCATGTTTTGAAAATCATCTCCGCGGGACCTGATAAGAAATTTGGAACAAGCGATGATATTGTCAAAGAAGAAAGTTTTTTCTAAGCGGAAATTTCCCGGCTTCACTTTGATAGAAGTCATTGTTTCACTGGTGATCATCGGCATTGCCGCTGCCGGAACCGCCGCTGTTTTTTCAAGCGCCGTTCTTTCTTATAGCCATGATGAAGGCCTCGAGAAAGCCCTGGATTTTTCTAATGAATACTTGAGCAGGCTCTCTCTCAACAGCAACCCGCTAGCTATTTTATTCAGCGAACAAGAACTTTCCAATATCGCTTCCGCTCAAAAATTCCCGGTTTTATTACAGCCGCTCGAAACAAACATCGCCGGCAACATCAAAATACTGATTAACAGAAAAATCCATTCTATCTTGCCTTTGCTCGCGGATGTCGGCATTGAAGCCCTGATTTACCAGCGGCAGGCAGGCAAAAAAGCAAGGCACTACTGGGTGGAAACCACTTTTTCCGAGGAGTACTTGAAAAAATGGGAAGAATAAAGGCCTTTACATTAATGGAAATGCTCATTACCCTGGTGATCTTTTCTTTTACTATGCTGGTTATCTATAGTCTCATCGGCGCGAATTTAAGGCTTTTAAATAGATTGTCCGCTTCGGAAACCAATAAAACCAGAATGGCATTATTCGCGAAAGTCCTTGATAATATTGCCAGAAACTCTTATAATATTAGCTGGAAAGAAAATGGGGTTTTTCTGGACGGCTTTGACCAAAACCAGTATCAACTGACTGCCAGCAATCAAGTGTTTACTTTGAAAGAGCTAAAGGGCGGAATGCTCTGGAATGAAAAAAAATTCGCCTTCCGGGAAATCGATAAAGTGGAATGGGCCATTCAAGAAAACGGCGCAAAGAAGGCTTTATCGCTAAAAATAGAAGCGAAGAATTTTAAAATGAATCGCTTGTTTCTGCTCGGATTTAAAAAGAAAGAGGACTGAAATGGAAAAGGCTCTTTATCAGATTTTTTGGCCCATGCTCTGCTATCTAAGCATAGGAAAAGTAATAGTAGATATCAGTCAGGATGAAGTAAGTGTGCTTGAAACAATCAGGTTTTTCAACCTGTTTCAAGTGCTCTCTTTGCGAAGCGAAAAATTTGCGGACACGGAAAAACTCCCCTCTGTCATTCAAAAGCTCCTGAAAGGAAATCCGAAAAGGGTTTTTCTGACTTTATCCTCTTCCTCCATTAGCCCGCTTTTTTTGTCCTTTCCCGGCATTCAGAAAGAGAAATTAAAGCAGATCGCATTATGGGACATTGAAAAAAATATTCCCCTACCCATTAAAGATGTTTATTATGCCACGAAGATTGTTTCAACCACAGTGGCCGACGGAAAAAACACCTGGAATGTTTTTGCGCTGGTAGCCAAAAAAGAAGACATTAACCAGACCATCGCTTTATTCGAGAACATGGGAATTCAAATTATGCAGATCTCTTTTCTGCCCTTTCATATTACTTCCGCGCTCCATTTCGGCTTAAACCAGAATGCGGCCGGCGTTATTTGCTTTGCGCAAAATTCTATTGACTTGTATGTGATTTGGGAAAATCAGGTAATTCAGTTTGCCCATCACAAAGGAGACTTTAAAAATCCGGATAAAGTCGCCATTAAGAATATCGCCGAATACTTTTCATCGTTTGTGAAAAAACGGATCGTGCCTTTAGAAAGAATTGTCGTGATTGATAAAAGTATGGACAAGATCAAAGAAGCATTATCCTCAATTCTGAATATTCCTGTTTCTTTCCCTCAAAAGGAAGATTTTCAACCCTCTCTTCAAAAGGCTCTGGATGGCCATGGGGAGCGTTCTGATTTACTGGGTTTTGCATGGAAAGCTGATCCCAAAATAGAAATATCCCCGGCAAAAATAAAAAGCGCCCGCCTGAAGTGGGCGGTGTGGAGAAATACCGTCGCAGCATTTTTATTGCTGAACATTCTTTCCTTTGTATTACAGCCTCAAATCATGATTACGGAAAGAGAGTACGCCGTGATACAAAACGCGAAGGCAATGACCCCTTCGGAAGTCCAGGATGAAAAAGCCCGTACCCTCGCGCGGAAATTGCAGGAAGCCGAAGAGCTCAGAAGCTATGAATCCAGGTACAAAGAACTGCTCCGCAAGATGAAAGAGACAAAAAGTTCCGGTATAGAATCTTCAAACCTGAAAATGGTTCTGGCCGAAATCGCCCGTTTCATTCCGGAAGAAGTGGAATTGAAAAGCTTGTCGATCCAGGGCATAAAAGGTGAAATGCTGGGGTTATCCGCATCGAGTGACGGACTGGAAAAATTTGTGGTTTCTCTTGCCAATTCCAAAATACTCAACAACGTTGTATTACAAAAGGCGGACCTGATAAAAGACAAAGACACGACCGTTGTTGATTTCAGCATATTTTTTGGGGTATCAAAATGAAGAAGAATTTATGGGGAACCATTTTATTTCTATCTCTTTCTTTACTGTGGCTGATCTCTTTCTTTTTTCAATTGGCCCATTTCTCAAAAATCAACCACGAGCTTTCGACCTTATCGAAAAGCTTTAAAAATATTGAAAACCTGAATTTTTACAAGAAAAGCGTAGAAAATCTGCAAAGGGAGTTTGAAAGCGCCAGTATTCAGTCCTTTTCTACAAAGTCTTCCTCCGAATTTATCGCCAAGCTTCCGAAGATAGGCGAATTTTCCGGCATCAAACAGATGAAAGTGGAAAACGCAGAGGTAAAAAAAGAAAATGGGCTGGAAGTCACGGAGCTGAAAATTACCACTGTGTCGAGATTCCCGGATGTAGCCAATTTTATCGATATTCTGGAACGCTCCAAATTGCCGATACAGATTTCCGCATTGTCCATGGATTTTCGCGGCGGCCAGTTGAATACGGTTATGACAATAAAAATCTATAAAAAAGTAATAGAGGATTAAGAAATGAATGGAAAAAATCAAAAGCTCCTCATTATTGTCTTCATTGCCATTAATATTATCATCTGGTCCTTTTTTATTATTCCAAAGGCAGGTAGTTTTTTATCTATCAATCATAAAACCCTGGCGCTCAATCCTGAAACCATTTCCAGAAAGGCTTCCAAGGAAATGTTTGAAAGGATCGATTTTTACAGTCTGCGCGACCCGTTTGTCGTCAAAAAAGCGAATAGTAGCCGCCCCATGGAAAAAGAAAGGCCTAAAAAAACAGAGCCTGTCAAAAAAACTGAGCCCCCGCAGGCGGTAGAGGAAAAATATGAGTCTCGGTTTAAGCTCAAATCGATTGTAAAACTAAAGGACAAGTACGCCGCGGCATTGGAAGAAAGCCCTCATTACGGCAGTCAGGGCGAATCCGGAGTACCCTATTCTTACCGCTTTGGAAACGCGGCGGACGACAATTCATCCGGCCCGAAAAGCTATCTGGTGATAGAAGGGGATTCCGTGATGGGCGAGCAGGTGGCCAAAATCTCAGCGGATTTCGTCATTCTTCGAAAGAACAAAAAATATTACAAGCTTACCTTCTCCGGCGGCTTTGCCGTGGAGAACTGGCCATAAAGTTAGAGTAGAAAGATAAGCGATAGCTTTTTAGATTCCGCCATAATTCCGTGTCCGGGTTTCCCCAGCACACTTCACGCAGTTCCACAATACGAATTCCAAATATTCGGAATGGATAAAAAAGCAGGACCGGGCGGCGACCGGGACAAATTTTTGAACCCATCTATCAATTATTCTGATCTAAAAAACCGGGGGCCAAAACCCTCCGGTTTTTTATTTCCCGTCCGAAAGTACCTTTTCGCTTTTTGTCAAGATAGATTTCGCATTGATTATGCGATTTTTCTTCTATCTCCTTTTTTCAAATAAACAACAACAGGCCGTTCCCATTTTCTGCAATGGCGGCTCCAGCGTTCAGGGTGTTTCATCCGGGCTGTTTCGTAAACTTCCTGCCGCCTTGCCAACACATTGAAATCTTTACCCTGATGCCGTTCCATCGGCGTCACATATCCGATCCCGGAATGCCTGTGTTCGAAATTATACCATTCCACGAACCGCCGAACCCATTCTTTCGCACCTTCAAGATTGTCAAAGCTTGCAGGATAACCAGCCCTGTATTTCAATGTCCGGAACAATGACTCCGAATACGCATTGTCATTACTCACTCTCGGCCTTGAAAATGAATCCGATACCCCCAGTTTTTGAAGAACCGCCAGCATTGTCGCGTTTTTCATCGGCCCGCCGTTGTCTGCATGCAGCGTCAGTTTATCTTTATCAACACTATGCTCAAGGCAAAGCCTTTCCATCATCGCTGACGATATATATTTGTCTTCCGTCTCGTGGATTTCCCATCCCATAATCGCCCGACTCCATACGTCCATAAACATGTATAGATAATAAAATCTACCGCGTATCTTCGTCTTTAGATATGTAATGTCCCAGCTCCACAGCCGGTTGGGCCCGTCAGCCTTCAGTTCTATCGGTATATTCCGAGAAGGTCCCTTAACCTTTCTTACAATCAAATCTTCTGTCCGTAGTATCCTGTAAAATGTCGATTCACTCGCCATATATTTTCCTTCTCCCGCCAGGATAGGAATAATCTCACAAGGTGTATAATCCCGGAATCGTTCACAGCACGCCGTCTTTACCACTTCCAGACGCTCCTTTTCATTCAACTTGTTACTCACATGCTTTGCTGCCCCTTTCCGCAGATCTTTTATCCCCTTTTTTCTCCAGTTCTGGACGCTGCGGATGGATATTCCTATCTTTTCGCAAATAAAACTTTGACGACACCCTGAATTCGCGGCCTCATCCAGAAACACAATAATTCCACGCCGGATATCGGCTGAAATCAGTCTTCCTCTTCTTCCTTGAACAGATTCTTGTACTTTTTTTTTAATTCTACCAGGATTTCCAGTTCTCGTTTGTCCCGCTCGGAATTCTTCAATTGCTTTCTTAAAAGCTTAATTTCTTCTTCCTGTCTTTTGATGATTTCATTCTGGTCAAGTTGTTTTTTACCCATAGCCAGTATTTCATCCTCCCACATCTTGATATGCCCGCTCTGAAGGCCGTAACTTCTCAAAAAAATTCCGGCCTGTTCACCTGTCATCTTTTTCAGATGCGTTATGATGGCATATTTTTCAAAGTTTGTATAGTGCGAAGGAGAATGTCCCTTTTCGATCCTATTGATTATCTCCATTTCCCTTTTATCTTCCGGTTTCTCAGCCTCCAAAAGCAGTTTATCAATGTCGACTTTTTCGTCCTCAAGCAAAGCATCAATATTTATCTGCACGACCTCGGCTTTTATATCCTCTCCGTACAATCTCCTCCAGTTTCTAATTGCGCATCCGGAAATTTTAAGTTTCCTCATTATATCCGCTTGAACTATTCCGGGGGTCAATACCTTTTTTACCACCTGCCTCTTGAATTCTTCCGTGTACAGCATAGTTTTCTCCTCTCCTAAATTTTTACGCGAAAACTATTCTGACATACGGGGAATCGGCACTTCTGAAGTATCTTTTGGTAGTTCTGAAGGAGTTTTTATTAGTCTGGAGGTAGTAAATTTATAAAACCGCTGTGCGTCAGGATAATTTTTCCCTATATTGATTTGACTTAAACGTCCGGTTCTATTAAAATTATTTCG
>JAGVOW010000081.1 GCA_020052515.1 Brevinematales bacterium
AAAACAAATGACTGTCTGCATTATTTTAGAGACAGGAGAAAAGGAAGTCAAACGCTATGAAAGAAATTCGGCAGGAATTTCGGTTTTCTTGAATGAAATAAAATTATGAGATAAATCAAAAAAAAGACCTCTGAGGCATGGTATAACAGAAGCGCCGCTTTTTATTTTCTCCGGAAATATTTCTTAAGGGTTTATAACGGATATTCACCGGCTTCACTTAAAACAATCAGTATTTTTGCGGTTTTTTCTGCCGTGGGCGGGGTTATAGAATTTCTGTAAGTCAGTCGTAATCCGGATTATATTATACGATGGAGAACACTTGTGAATACCGATTTCCCGGGTACGTATCCATTTAAATTTGGCCCAATTTGGCATTATGATGATAATAATAGGTGGATAGCTGCTTGAAATAGCAGGAAAAGGTTGGGGGCGATAAAAATGGGGGACGACGGGGGATGGCTTATTCACTACGCCGGGGTGAGTTGCACCAAACAATTTTGGTTAAGCAGGTGTCAAAATGGAATTTTTAGAAGAAATTGAAAAAATCATTTCCCTTTCCCATGAAAACAAAACCATTTTAGACCATGGATTTAAGACTTTTCATGTGAAAAATGGGAAAATGCTCCTTTTCGCGGGAGAAATTGAAAAAAAACTCCGCTTTATTGAAACGGGAATATGCAGACTCTATGTTATTAATAAAGCCGGTACCGAATACAATACTGATTTTGTATTTCCGGGACAGTGGGCTTCCAGTTCCCCTTCATTCATTCATCAGAAAGAAAGTTTTTGCTTTATTGAAGCGATGACAGACGTTACCGGCAGACAGATTGAATTCGAAGAATTAGAAAAATTATACCAACAATACGATGGATTCAATTATATCGGCAGACGATTCATGGAAGAAGTACTGGTCGCGATGATTGACCGAGTCACAGATTTCGTGGTTGACTCTCCGATAGAGCGCTATAAAAAACTTTCTAATCAATATCCGGAATTAATCAACTCTATCCCCTCCAGGCATCTGGCATCCTATATAGGTATTACGCCGGAGTCCTTAAGCCGTCTAAAAAAACGCCTAAAAAATTGACGAACGTCAATGCACTTATCTTGTATATGAATTATAATATATAAAACCGGTAAGGGGGATTATATGACACCAATTAATGAAAATCCAGTTGGCAGAAAATTAGGTTGGTTTCTTGCGGCGGGTTTAATCTCGATTGCCGGATGTGCCTCGCAGTCCGAGCGGGTCCGCAAAGATGATTTCAATTCTTTTTCTTCTCCGATTAAAAAGGCGATTGCGGTTGGGCTTTACGCTCCCAGCGCGCATAACACACAGGCCTGGAAATTTAAGATCATCAACGATTATGAAATGCTTTTATATATTGATGAAAAGAAGCTGCTGCCTTTCACAGACCCGCCGGCCCGGCAAATCCACATCAGCAGCGGGTGCTTTTTAGAAGCCATGTCGATCGGATGCACCGCGCTTGGCTATTCGAACGAGATAACCCTCTTTCCGGAAGGCTATTCGACAAAAGACATCGGTAAAAAACCGGTCGCTCTGGTAAAACTCTTTGAAAATAAAAGTATCTCAAAAAGCCCGCTCTGGGATTACATTTTTTTGCGCCGAACCAGCAGGGTTGTTTATCAGGGAAACTTAGTTGCTAAAGAAGAATTCACTAACGTTCTATCGGATTGTACCGTCAAATATTCTGATATTGCTTTTATCAGCGATCCCACCGAAATAAAAAAATACAGCGAAATATTTAAAAAATCAATGGAGATTGAATTCAATACTATTGGCCCCAATGAGGAAACCAGAAAAATGTTTCGATTTAACGATAAAGAAGCGGCCGAAAAACGCGACGGCTTAACCTTCGACGCAAACGGCATAACTGGTATGGGGAAATTTTTCGCGCAAACCTTTACTTCCGACACGAAAGATTCCTGGAATTCAAAAGCTACTATCTCCAAAGGGCTGGAGAACTTCAATAAGGGGTTAGATTCCGCGCGCGGGTTCATTTTACTCACCACTTCCAGCAATGACTTTAAAGATCAAATCAACGCCGGCCGGGATTTTTACCAGCTCGCCCTCGCGCTGACGAAGAACAATTTCTATGTCCATCCGCTGAACCAGGCCAATGAAGAGTACTCAGAGATGGATGAGCAGAGGACAAAGCTTGACAAGCTTGCCGGAATAACAGGCCAGAAAAAAATCCAGATGATCGGTAGAATAGGCCGTTCTGACAAACCTTTTGAATCTTACCGAAGGCATCTGGAAGATTTCCCAATGGAATAAATGCCCTGCCATGAGGCGCCTCGCCCCGGCTTTTTAAAAAATAATCCCGCCATTTTCTTGCGATTTATCAATGTGTCGCTTATATTATACATAACAGCCTAAGAAGAGAGGTATTGTATCATATATGCGACAAATAGATATGCGGGCAGCCGCTGTAAAAACGCTGCGGGAGGAAATGGGCAGGTCATTGGTTGTGTTTATTGACCAATGGGGGGATAAGGCTGATTTTGCTAAAGAGGCCGGGATAAACCGGGCCACTCTGTACCGCCTTCTGGACGGGAAAAATGCCGGTACTGATACGCTTCTGCGTGTACTCAGGACACTCGAAAGATATGATGCTATTGAAATTCTGCTGAAAACAGCTGAAGAAACCCCTATTCAAAAGATCGGGGTTAAGAATTCCGTGAAAAAGACAGCAGCTCCAAATGAAAATCCGGTATTCGGGGAATTAAAACTCGGCAGGAAAAAGGACAATCAAAAATGAGTAAAATAAAAGCCGTCAAGGTATTTTTATGGAACCAGCTGGCGGGAGCTGTAGCATGGGATGAACAGATGAATACCGGAGAGTTTCAGTATGATCCGGATTTTGTTAAAAGCGGCCTGGAGATCAGCCCTCTGATGATGCCTTTATCTAATAAGGTCTACCGTTTTCCGGAGCTGTCACGGAGCGATACCTTTTCAGGTTTGCCGGGGCTTATAGCCGACTCCCTGCCTGAAAAATTTGGTAATGCCCTGATGGAAAGATACCTTGCGCTCAGAGGTATTAAATTTACAGATCTAACGCCTGTTGAACGCCTCTGCTACATCGGCACCAGAGGAATGGGCGCGCTGGAATTTGAGCCTGATTTTGACAGAGAGGCCGATAAAATTGAAAAGGTGGATGTCCATGAGCTGGCGCAGGTCGCACAGGAGATCATGA
Source organism: Brevinematales bacterium (assembly GCA_020052515.1). Classification (GTDB taxonomy): domain Bacteria; phylum Spirochaetota; class Brevinematia; order Brevinematales; family JAOACQ01; genus JAGVOW01. Next base: position 3,219 of record JAGVOW010000081.1, read on the forward strand.
ATCAGCATAATAACTCAAAGGTCGAGGTGGAGGATGTCCGCCGGTTTGACAGGCTCATCCATATCGGCACAAGCGCCGGCGGGGCGAAAGCGAAGGCCATTATCGCATGGAATGAAAGCACCAATGAGATCATGTCCGGCCAGGGCGCATGCCGGCCTGGTTTTGAACACTGGCTGCTGAAATTTTCCGAAGTGGAAAACGCGGAGCATTTCGCGGACAAGGATGTCGGGCGGCTGGAATACGCCTATTACCGGATGGCTGTAGAGGCCGGCATCAGTATGATGGAAAGCCGCCTTATTCCAGACGGTGAACGGGCCCATTTTATGACCAGAAGATTTGACCGCGAAGATTCTAAAAAAAGGCATGTGCACTCGTTTTGCGGTATGGCCCATGAGGATAGAAATCCTGTCGGCAATGCCCATTATGAAACACTTTTCGCGACAGCCAGAAAGATCGGGCTTAAACAGACAGCCCTGGATGAACTGTTCAGGAGGATGGTCTTCAATATCCTTGCCAGAAACCAGGATGACCATTCTAAAAACCATGCTTTTATGATGGATGGAAGCGGCCAGTGGCATTTAACTCCGGCCTATGATATCGTTTTTACTTACAAAAAAGGTTCCCGCTGGGTGGAGTCTCAGCAGATGCGGTGTAACGGCAAAAGAGACAACTTCGTCCGTGAAGACCTGCTGAGCGCTGGAAGCGCAGCGGATGTGAAGAATCCGGAGGCGGTCATCCGTGAAGTAATAGAAGTATTAAAGTTATGGCCGGACATTGCCGCCGAGGCTGGGTTGAAGAGGGATCAGGCGGATAGTATTCAGGGGCATTTTCGTTTTGTTTGAAAAAAATCGTAGAAATTCGTGAAATTAGTGTCAAAACGAGTGAAGAAAAGACACGAATTTCGCGAATTAGCACAAATTCGGGGGATTGGAACCATCTCAAAACTCCCAGCTTTTTTAGCTTTTTATCTTTTTTTTGGGAGTTTATTATATCATATCTCGCTCTCTCTTTCCAATATTCACAAGCATCTATACCGTTTTTCAGGGCCGACTAATTTAATATGGTTATTTTGCTGCCGTTAGCAGCCAGATTTAAGCGAGACACAAGATGGAAGGCTACCGGTTGCTGTCGTATATATATTTTTACAAGTACTTTTATTAAAATATTTTTACTTTATTTTGAACTTCCTGTAAAAATAATTCTTATTCCCAGTAAAATCAATAATATTCCAGTAATTTTCTCAATAATTGGTATCATTCTGCTAATCATTCTTTTTACAATTTGATTTCCGATAATTATAGAAAGAATCGAGAAACAAAGAACTTCAAGAATTGCAATAAGTGCACCGCAAAATATTCGCTCCAATATTGTAGAGTCTGCTTTAATAATTTGAGTAAATAACGATAAGAAAAATAATGTAGCTTTAGGATTAAGTAAATCTGTAATAAAACCATTTAATAAGCATTTAAAGACAGACTTTTTACTTACTGACTCTTTTATATTTTCACTATATATTTTTTGTTTAGATTTTATTATCATTATTCCTAAATAAATCAAGTATATTGCTCCAAGAATTTTTATGATATTAAAAATAATAATTGATTTGCTTATTATTAAACCAATCCCGATTAAACAATAAGTTATGTGTACTAAATTTCCTAACGCAAGACCTATGGAAGTAAATATTCCTGAAAATGTATTTCCGGATATAGTATTTTTTATAACAACAGCCATATTTGGTCCCGGAGTTATTATAACAAAAAAGCCGACTACTAACACAGTAACTATGGATTCAATATGCATCAAATAACCTCATTTTATAAAATTAAGGTTGTTTTCAGAATCATACAATGAGGTGTAGATGCGGGCAATATTCCGCTTCATTTCATGCAGACGGGCTTTTAAAGTAATTTTTCCCTTGTTGGTATAACTACTGACTGACTGACACTAACTGACTGACTGA
>JAGVOW010000079.1 GCA_020052515.1 Brevinematales bacterium
ACTATAAATCAAAAGGGAGGGCTTTTCAACTTATTTCTTTATTATTTCAGCTATATAGATAACTTTTTTGCCTCATAAATCCAAACCCGAAAGTTGAGTTATTAATAAATACTTTCGGGTAGCCGCTTCTCTGATCATTATCTGTAATGGAAATTACATCCTTGTTCCGAGAATAAACTATGCGTATAAAAAATTGCTGGTTTCAATAACCCGCAGCGGAAGGAATTACTATATGGCTTATGTTCAGATAGGATCCTTTAGGGCGGTTACAGATACATCTGGAACATCATAAAACAGGTTGACTAAGATTCCTTCAGTAATGAAATTAATATGATATATCTTTGTTAGTTAACATGAATTTAGCTTTGCAGGTTTTTCTGACTTTTAAAAGCAATGTTAAACTATCTGACGGTTTTCAATATAATGAATCGTATCGGTTAAAGAAGATAAGGGAAAAAAGAAACGAATGACATTTATTTCCGGAATTCCTAAAAATATTGTTTGTTTTTTTGGTAGAATATTGGGGGCTCTAATATATTATGTCGATATACCTCACAAGCGGATAGTCAGGAGAAATTTGAAATTCGCATATCCGGAATGGATGGATGAGGAGATATGCAAGGTTTCAAGGAGAATTTTCCAGAATCTTGGAATTACGATTTTAGAGATTCTCCAGATGGCTTTCTTTTCTAGAGAAGATTTTCTCCGGAATATCAGAATAAGGGGAGAAGAGCATCTGCTTGATGCGGTTGAGGGCGGAAAAGGCGTTATTATAATTTCAGCTCATCTTGGAAACTGGGAGGCGGCATCTTTGTTTGCTCCGTGTTATTTCGGATATCCCGTAACATCTGTCGCAAGGAAAATAGAATCAGGGATTATCAACAGGTGGATATTTAAGCTGAGAACCCGTTTCGGAAATTCGATAATTGACAAGGAAGGCGCTCTGCCTGAAATGATGCAGACGCTTCGGAAAGGAAAAATCCTTGCCTTGCTGATTGACCAGGGCACTACAAGATCGGAAGGAGTGGAACTTGTATTTTACGGCAAAAAAGTCACGGTGACTCCGGCTGCGGCAATGCTTGCCTTGAGGTGTAAAAGTCTTGTTCTTCCGGTTTTTTGTGTGAGAGAAGAAGATTTTAAACTAACAATAATCATAGAACCGCCAGTTGAAATAATTAGAAAAAAAGACTTGCGAGCAGATTTGAAAACGAATACTCAGATCATGACTGATATTATTGAAAAAGCTGTTCGAAGATACCCGGATCAGTGGCTCTGGCTCCACAAGAGATGGAAAAGATTTTATCCTGACCTGTATCCTGAATACATAGCGAGGCGCAAACGGAGAAGAGAAAAAGAGATTAAGAAAATGTTGTCTATAAAAAAATGATAAAGCATGCTTTTGAACTTATCACATTGTTTTGGCCAAAATTGTACCGGTTAAGTAGTTATCGGTACAAAAAGCTCTAATTCTAATATGATCATATTTAATTGGATTCTTCCTCATAAGGCTTGCTTCCATGAATTAGATGATTTCGTTATCATGCCGTATTGAGATATTTTTTTTTCTTTTATGCCGTTCAAGTGTACGTGATATATGTGGATTAATTTTTTGTATCACATGTTCTTTGTTTAACCTTCTTACCTTGCAATATTCTGACACAAATTCTCCCAGAAAATGTTTTGGGAGCCCATTTTCAATCATATCGACAACAAACCTACTAAGGTCTTTTCGTACTCCCCTGTCTAAATTCGATCTGATCCGAGAGGCTCCGTCCAGATCGATGAGCCAAAATTTTCCTGTGTTTGCATTTGCCAGAATATTTGCCCATTTTGTGTCTCCATGATATAAGCCATTATTATGTAGCGTGGCTAGTAACCGTGCGATACGAGATATAATCTTTTCATTTTCTATCCAGTTTGGAAAATCTTTTATGTTTCGAGAAAGAACAACAAGATCGCAGGTATCCACAAGATACTGACTGTAAAAATAACTTACCGTGCGCCATAACCCTTTTCTTTCAAGTACATAGCCCAAAGGAGAAGCGATTGGAATATCAAGGGCTCTGAAGTAATGTGTCATTTTCCACAGGCGAAGAACGCGTTCTTTTTTTAACCAAATCTTGACGTAATACAATAAATTCTTTGTACTAAAACATTTTACGACAACGTCTCCACCAGGTCCTACCAGCAATTTGACGGTTATGTTTTTATCCTGTTTCAGCGTAATGTTGCCCATCTTAAACCATTGTGCCGGATCAACACCTTGTGAAAACTGTTTTGCTACAATGCTCCCTTGGGTGTATTCACCTCGGAAAATATCATCCTTTATTGATTGACAGTTAGTGCTTATGTCACATTCAACTTTTTTGTCCAAAATACGGGACTTGCGGCGGGTAAAGACGGTTTGTAACAGTTTTCTCTCTTTTCGACCTGAAAAACGCGGATAGTTTGCTCTGTAAGCAAGGAATATGCGCATCAAATCAGTTCGGGTTAAAAGGCTGTCAGAGGATATTGAAAACTGGACGAGGTTTTTAACAATCTGTGAAACAGGGGTGTAACTCCATCTATAATTGCTTTCATTATCAATGAAACTGAATTGAAAATCTTTGCCATCCTTTTTGACTAACAGATTGTTCTGCCTAAGGTCGCCATGAACTATTCCTTTGAGATGAAGTTTCCCGATAAGTGATCCTGCTGCTTTGAGTAATAAACGCTTTTCTTTGATCTTTGCAGGGGTGATGGGAGGAAAGAAATTCATGAGGAGATACTGAAAAAAACCAATACCGTTAAAACCTTCCGAAATCATAAAATCATCCCCCCCCCCTTTCCCCCAGCATAGGATTCTGGGAGCAGGGAGTCCGACAGAAATTAAAATATCTGCCTGTTTGCATGCGCGTTTGCAACGGCTACCACGAATAGTCGCTTTTATTTTCTCAAATTTGTTTCTTGACAGAAATTCTTTGTAATAAACAATAGGACTTTCTATTGTAGCGGCTACTACCGAGTTCTGTGAACATGGGATCCATTGCCATCCTGGGGGCAATTCACCGCGCATCATCATCATTACCTGTTGCTCATATTCTCCGGCGCAATTTCCATGAATGGAGGACAGTAAGTCCGTGTTTTTTTTGGTAAGGTCCATGGCTTTGAAAAAAGCTTCTCTTAAACTGGAGAATGCTTTGTCGGGTTTTACACTGTTTTGTTTATCTTGGGAGCAAGACATCTCTTCTCACTGTGTCTGTCGATTTTGTCAGTTTTCCTGCAGATCCACCTGTATTGCAATTGGTCAATGGCAGAAAGATGTTTTTTCCCTTTATATGACAAGAAAAGAAAAACTCTGTCATTTTCGCTAAAAATGGAAGGCGGCAAAGTGTAGTTTAGTTCGGCGAGTGCCTTGGTCGGCCAACGCAAACGATTCAACGGATTCCCGTCCACACGCTGTAGGTCAAAAAGAGCAACTTTTGGCAGCTGTGTATCCAAATTTTGAATGAGGATATGGGTAGCGTTAAAATCTTTGTGATTCATGCCGCAATCGTGCATTCTTCTGGCATAAACACCTATTTCTCGCAAGATGTTTCTTTTTTTGGCGCGATTATTTTCACCTTGAAGGGTTGTCGGATGTTTGAGAACGATATCTTCCAGATCAATAAGTGGAGAGAAGTCCTGGGTAATAAAAAAGGAAGCAGCTTGAAAAAAGGAAGAAAACTTCATGCCGGCAGCCACGGGGAAGGCTGTTCCTAAACCTTTTTGGCGGAAATTGCAGTAGTTATGAAACTCTTTTAATCCTTCGGTGAAGAAATATGCCGGCTGAATAATGCATTGCAGTCTTTGCCATAAGTTGATTCGTTGTCGATGTTTTTTGATATAGAAAAAAGTATCTTTATCTGCTGTTTGACAATCATTTATAATGTGACTTCTTTTAAGTGGAAATTGTACCCGGATGACGCTTCTTTCCCCTTTTTGTTTAATTAATTCACCACCCTCGTAGGACCATACTGCATTAAAGGTTGTAAAACCGATATCAGACAATAAACTCTGGTAGTTTTGATTAATTATCAAGCGTTCATTGGAAGGGCCCAACTTTTCCCGGCACGAAATCGGATCACAATAGTTGCAGTGGTTCATGAGTCTTTTGCCATGACTTTCTGTTTTGCCGCTACAGTTTCAATCAGGTCAGCTATGACTTTGACGCGACTATACAGGTCAGTCCTGTCAGCATATGATATAGCATGTTCCCTCCACATTTCTCTCTCTGGTGAAGTAAGCATTTCTTCAAGCATGGTATTCATTCTCTTCTGGCTAAAAGGAAAGTCTAATACTGTCTTGCCTGCCTGGGCAAGATCAACATGAAAAGCATAACCGCATGACTCTGTTGCCATTACGGGAATGCCAGCCACAAGGGCCTCAACAATTGGATTACCTGTGTTTTCCATACGTGAAGGCTGGAGAACAAAATCAGCTCCAGCCAAAAACAAAGGGACATCATCCCTAGTGCCCAGAAAGCGAACATTATCTGAAATACCGAGTCTTTGTGCCAGGTTGTAATATTGCTTTTCTTTGCCCCTGCCAATGATAAAAAGATACGTTGCTTTTCGCAAAGACAGAGGCAGGGAAGCCAAGGCTTTTATTGATCGGTCAACTCCTTTGGTATGGAAATGGGATCCTATCATTAAAAGAAAATTATCATCTTTGATGAGCCCGAGTTTCTTCCTGATCTTCTTCCGGCTTTCTGTGCCGAGAAAGGAGCGAATATGGTTTTTGTTTACGCCTGGTGGTACCAAATGGAATCTGTTTTCCGGCGTTCCGTATAAAGATTGATAAATGGTTTTTTCCTTCTCCGAGAGGATTATAATCTCAGTTGGTGAATCTTTCGAAAAAACCGCCCGTTCAAATTCGGAAAAGAGGTGATAGCGTGGAGTAAATCGCGATAAAAATGAGCGTTGTTTTTGTATCCGTGCTGTATAGCAGACATCTGCAGCATAGTAGAGATCAAGTCCGGGTATTCGATTAAATCCCATAATAAGGTCATAGGATGTTCGGTTCAGAAAATTAGAAAGGTTGGCGGCATATGAGGCAACCTGACGGTGATTGCTTTGACCCCGGCATGGAACCAGAGTAACAGTCGCCCTGGTTGGATTTTCTCCTTCCCAGCTCATTGCAAAAATATCTACAGAGTGGCCTCTGGCGAGGCATTCCATGCAAATTTTCAAGAAGTTTCGTTCCAGACCACCGTAAGGGAAGTAATTAAATAAACAGAATGCCAGTTTCATGCTTAAAAATAGTGTAGATGATATTCGTTGCTTAAATATTAATATAAAAACTCGTTTTTCTGATGAAAATGTTTACAGAGATAACGATTGCATGTCAATAATTTTATGGCTAACATAATAGTATGGCACATTATGTTGGGATTGACAGCGAGGATGCTTTACTTATCCAGTGAATCGTCTTCTAAAATGTTTCTGATTACTTCTGATGACATGATCTTATCCATAAGTCGGTAACATTTTTTTACGGTTTTCCTTCTCAGTGTGAATTCCTGTGGGTTGACTGCCTGTGTAGCATGTGCCAGATGTATAACGTATTGCCCCATTATTTTAGGCGGAAGCTCCACAGTATTATAACGTTGGTCAACCAGTGCAAAATATAATCCTTTGCCTGCTGTAAGTTCTTTTTCGCTGTCAGGCGAAAAAGAAAGATTCTCTTTAATCAAAATGCCGGTTCGGTATAAACAACATATAGTGCGGTTATAATACCGGTATTTATCGTCAGGGCCTGGCTTTTGCAAAAGCGTACGCTTAAAGGTTCTAAAATCAGTCATTTTTTTTAGTAGAAGCTGCCATGCGGGTGTCAGTTCGATTTTTCCCGAACCTACGCAGGCGATTTTTTCATCGTCGTCAAAATAGCCTATTAAATCATTTAGCCAGGCGACTTTTTGAATAAATGTATCAGAGTGCAGAGAAACAAAAAACTCAGTATTGCAGTTTTGCCTGCCAAGGTCCAAAGCTCTGCCGTGAGAATAACCGCCACTCGAATCTTCCTTTGTGTCTCTGTGAATCAGACGAATCCAATTTAAGCTTTTTAGATACTCGACGGATTCATCCTGCGAGTTATTATCTACAACAATGACTTCATAAGGATATGTGGTGAATTTGCGAATGCTCCGCAAGCACAGACGTGTAAAATTCAGTGTTTTATAATTAACTATACATATAGTTGCTTTGCTTTTTATTAAATCCGGCATTGAATGTTTTTTCTTCTAAACTGTTATTGTTCTGATGTAATATCCTTTATCTCTTCGGTAACCAAGTAAGCAACAGGAAGCCAAAAAAACAACCAGATAGGATTGGGCCCAGATAACAGCTTATGACTATCCGTTGCAACAGACAGCAGCGCAAACACGATCAAAGAGACGATAAGATCGCCTTGCTTTCCAGATCGCATTCGCACTGATTGTTTAATTATTTGAAATACTAAGATCAATAACAATACGACTCCGACAATACCACCAAAAAAGAATGTTGCAATATACACACTGTGTGCATGCTGAAAATGTGTATCCAGTGTTACAGCAACTGTCTCGTTTGCGGTCATACCGTGGCCGAACAACCATGTGCCATTAGTGATCGCGTTTGAAATAACCTGTTTCCATATTGCGAACCTGTAGATAGGTCTTGCCGTAAAAATTTCCCCATAGGAAAACAAGCGCACATAATTAAGGAACCATAAAGCCATCCCGGAAAATCCGATAAGCATGGGTATTATTTTTCTACCCTGAACAATCAAACCCGCAAGAACAGCCGCAAATAATGCTAAAATTGGACCACGACTTTGGGAAAGGATAACGCAAAGAGCAAGAACAAAAAGAGCACAAATTCTTAGCGCTTTCGCAGGTTTTTTTTCGGAAAATAGTAAAAATAGAAATAGCACGGCGTAAGTGCAAGCTCCAATAATGGGATGCTCAACACGGCCTAAAAAAACCAGTCTGTCGACAAAAGGTTTATCCCAAAAAAACAAAACAATAGATACCAATCCCCATGCTGCTGCCCAAATGGAAACGAACTTTAACTTTTCCTCTAAAGCGTACTTATGAAAAAAAACCACACAAAGAAAGAAAAAAACCAGAAAAGAAAACCAATGCCTTAATGGACTTGCAATCTTAGTGAGAGGTACGGATTGTATATTAAAGACAGCAGGTAACGCTAAATATGAAACCAAAAAAATAACAGAGATAAAAATTTTAGATTTTATAACATTATAATATTCTTTCTTTCTTGTGAATAGAACAAATGGCAACAATACAAATAAGTAAAAATAATTATTATGAGCCTTTGAGCTCAGTGGACTAAAAAAAAGTAACAAATAAATCACAAAAGGTATTAAAATAACAGATGGCTCATACTGTTTTATTTTTATCATAACAAATTCTCAATCAAGAATTCCGCATAATTACACACCACTTAATCATTTTACAGCAATCGCCATCATTAGATGTTATCTTTACAAGTAAAAGAAAATATATGCGTTTCCTCAAACAGCTTTTCATAACCTTTGGTCATGCGGGTTGCGGAGAAATCAGTAACGGTCCGTTGTCGAGCATTAGCACCCAACTCAGCCAGACGTTTTTCCGGCAAAGAAGCCAATTCATTCATCGCCAGCGCAAATCCGTCTACGTCTAAAGGTTCAATCAAATGTCCCAGTTCAACCGTGCCAAAAACTTCGGGGATTGCACCCACTCGGGAAGCAACAACAGGCAACCCGGATGCCATTGCTTCCAATAAAGAAAGGCATAATCCTTCCCGCAATGAGGGAATAACAAAAACATCAAGAGTATTTAGAACTTCTGGAATATCTGTTCTATAACCAAGAAAAAAAACCTTATCACTGATGCCGCATCTCTCGACAAGATTTTTCAACTCTGATTCGAGTGATCCTTTACCTGCTAGAAGCAAAATACTGTCCGGTGCTTTTTCTACAAGTTTTGCAAAAGAAACAATCAAAGTTTTCTGATTTTTAACAGCAGTGAGCCTGCCAATGGTTCCGAACCAATGGCTAGCTACAATCCCCGGCAATAAAGCCTTCCTACACTCTGATTTATCCCTGGGATTAAGGAAATCATTAAAAGAGATTCCATTTCGAATAACGGTAACTTTACTCGCAGGCAAAGACCAGTTTGTTTTTAATACATATTCTCCAACTGCATATGAAATGCATATAATCCCAGCCAGTTTCTTATATAAAAAAAAGTTGAACAGTTTTCTTCTGTACGTTTCAGCCTCTCTGAACCCATGAATAGTGGAAAAAATGGCCGGATTAGCATTCGATAGCAAAGATGCCAAAACACCAATTGCTGTAGCACGGTGGCGGTGGCAATTGATAATGTGGATATTTTCCTTTTCAATTATTTGCTTTATTTCGACAATCACAAAATAACGATACCAACGGGCCTTTTTTTTATCGATGTTTAAGTAGATTGCTTTGCAGCCTTGTTTTTCAAGCCCGTTATTCCCATCGTTCGCACCGCTTAAATAACAGACAATGGTTCTAAATTTACTGCTATCTAGAGCTGTCTGTTCATTAAGCAGGGGGTAATTCCCAGAATATCTGCTAATAATTTGCAAAACATTGATCATAATCTAATTCCTGAAATAAGAATCTATTTTGTTATCATGACCATGGAACGAAAGAAAACCTCGATTATTACTGACATATATAAGAGCGCCCCCCCGCTTTCGCTTATTACTCAACCAAGATTAGCCCGATTCCTACTTTTCTTCCCGATCCCTCAGGGCCGATCAGCTCTTTTGTATTGTATTTATCTTTAATTTGTTGCCAGAATTTATATACCTGAATATCAAGGAACTCTGAACGGGGCAATATGTCGTGAAAAGCAATAATTCCTCCCGGTCTAACTAAGCGGCCATAATTTATAAAATCCGATTTTACTCCTTCATATGTATGATCCCCGTCAATAAAAGCAAAATCGATAGGTTGGCTTTGAAAAAGGTTGGTTACCTCTTTTACTGTATGAGTATTATGTGAGTCTTTTCTAAGGAGATGTATTTTTTGTCCCGGTTTTGCAAAAGACCTGTAAAATGGAACACGGCATAAAGGGTATGCTCCTCCAAACTCTCCCCCCGGTAAATCCACACTAACGATTACGGCATTATCTGTTGCTGACTGTGTCCAGAGGTATAATGTCCCGCCCCTTGCAGTACCGATTTCAAGAACTCTTGAAGGTGAGAGATCGCAGATGGTTTTATAAAGATCTTCAATTTCAACTGAATTCTGGCGAGGTTCAATTGATTTGAAAAACCCCTTTCCTTTATACGCAAAAGGCACTGCAAATCTTGCAAGCATTGAATAAAGCTTTTTTTCCAAAAGTCGTAATTGCCGGATTCCCTGCCTCTGATGCAAGCCTGCAAGTGCCCAATAATATAGCTGTTTTATCATATATAATCCTGGTCAATGAAAAGATGAAGATTTTAAACTCCAAACTTATTGCTGTTAAGAAAAATGGCATTACCCCACATCAAAAGACCGCTTGAATTATATTTCGGTTTGAAAATATCATAAAGAACAAATCCATAATTTCTCAGGCATAGATCTATGTCGCTGTACAGAGCTCCGCCATCATACAGCGGGTTGAACAGTATTTCAGTATATACCGCAAGTGCCGAATTTTTCAGTATATTTTCTGCCCCGCGCAAGGCAAGCAATTCGGCGCCCTGAATATCGAGCTTTATGAGCTGTATGGAATGGTTTCCGTTTTCTTTCAACCAGTCGTCCAGCGGCATCACTGCAACTTTTTTTGTACTCTTTAATGATGCTCCGGCGGGATCAATTTCTTTCAGCCGCTTTCCAGGCTTAAAAAGAGAGGTATTCCCGGGAGATACTGTTATGCAAAAATCTTCAAGCCCTTTATGGTCCGATAATGCGCAATAATGAGGAAAAAATCTTTTATCTTCCCGGGCGAATTGATTCAGAGTTTTTTCATAAAGTGGGTTTGGCTCGAAAGCGTATACGGAAGCTTCAGGAAATATCTTTAAAAGCTTTTTTGAAATGCGGCCATTGCTTGCGCCTGCATCAATAATGCCTGTAATCTTATGATTTTTTAAAAGATGTTCTAAAATTCTGAATGGATCATCTGTAGATAACAGGTTCTTCTTTTTTAAAAAGATTGTGTTTCGTATCAGAGTATCAAATAATTTTGCCATATTCTCCTCTATAAAAACTTACCTGCCTGAAAGAATATTATAAAAATTATCGGCAACAGTTTTGAAGTTGAATTTTTTTTCAGCCTGTCTTCGCCCGGCAGCTCCCATGGATTTTATCAAATCTCTTCTCAAAACCAGCGTTTCAAGAGCATCAAACCATTCTTTCCTTCCTGAGACCGCAATGCTGTTTTCGCTGTTGAGTATCTCGCCGGTTGCACCTATAACTTTTCCAACCACTGGTATCCCGCAGGCAATATATTGAATCGCCTTGATAGGTGACTTTCCTTTGTAGAATTCATCATCATCGAGCGGTAAAAGGCCTATGTCAATACTCCGGACAAAAGCAGGTTCCATGCCGTGCTGAAATGGGCAATATTCAAAGGGACTGGATAATTCAGGTTTTTGACCTGAAAAGACGGCAAGTCTTATAAAAGGATACTTGATAAGCAATTGTGACAGGACTTCATCAATCCGTTCAATGAGATTGATGTTTACAGGCGCCCCAGCCCATCCAATCGTGATTGAATCGCCCAATTTTTTTTCAGACGGCTTCCATAAATCAAGATCCAGCGACATGGGAACAATTTTAACGTAATCGGAATATTTTTGCGCGTATTTCGAAAGAAAATTGCTTGAAGTGGTGACAACATCAGATTGTTTAAGCCACAGATGCATTCTTCTTCTTACTCTGAGTCGTGCTATAAGAGAATACGGTTTTCCGGGTCGAGTATAAATAGCGTCGTCGAAATCGAAAATCACACGCTTGGCGTTTCCTATCAATCTACGGGCAAGAGAGTAATCAAAAAGATATCGCTGATTCAAAAGAATATCGAAACGGCTGACTTCCCTTGTCAACGCTTTATTTATGCCGTCTCTGTTGACCAGCTTTACATTCAACTCTCTGGTTTTAAAATATTCGAGATACTGGGCAAGACGGTACTTTGTGCTTCCCTTACCAAGATCACGGCTGTGAAGAGCAAGCATATTCATTATAAGCGGTCTGCTATATCGTGTAGCGAAAAGTTAGGATGTTGCAATTAAATAATAAAGGCTGAAAAAAAATATTGTTTAAGTGGTACGCCCGGCTGGAATCGAACCAGCGATCTTCAGCTCCGGAGGCTGACGCCCTATCCACTGGGCCACGGGCGCACATGCTTTCAAATTAGGTTATATGTGCTGAAAAGTCAAGTTGGAAAGCATTGCTTTTGCTTCGCCCACAACATACAAAGAGCCTGTAATGCATATTATTTCGTTGGCGGAGGCTGTACTCAAAGCATAGTCGATAGCTTCTTTTATATCCGGTATGATTTTTATGTTTTTTACAAGCCCTTTCGCTGCTTCGTAAAGAGTTTCCGGCTCAAGCGCCCTGTCAATTAAAGGTTTTGTTAATATAACTCTGTTGCATACTGAAAGAATACTTTTTAACATTGCAGCGTACGGTTTGTCATCCAGCATCCCGATAATAACAGCAATTTTTTTCTCTGCGAATTCTTTTGATAAAAAACGGGTCAGAGTGCGGGCAGCATTCAGATTATGTGCACCGTCAAGAATTATACAGGGGGAAGATGATACAATTTCAAGCCTTCCCGGCCATTTATTTAGTAATAGTCCGGCTTTTATATGTTCAATTGGAAGGTCGATCTTTTCCCCAAGGATCTCACAGGCTGCAAGAACAAGCGCTGCGTTTTCGATCTGATGAAACCCGCTCAAGCCTGTCCGAATATCCGGCCATACTTTTTCCATGCCATGATATGTAAAGGTTCCGTTTTTATTCTTTCTTGTTTTGAAACTTTCTCCAAGAAGATAAAAAGGAGCTCTTTTTTTCGCAGCTATATTTTTCAGGACATTAATTGCATTTTTTTGTTTTGCCCCGGTGATTACGGGTGCTCCTCTTTTGATTATTCCGCCCTTTTCTCCTGCAATCTTTTCGATTGTATTACCAAGATATGTTTTATGCTCTATTGAGATGTTTGTAATAATCGATATGGCCGGTTTGATTATATTAG
>JAGVOW010000086.1 GCA_020052515.1 Brevinematales bacterium
CTAACACCCATGCGGCAAAAGCCGCGCCTAAAGCAAGAATTATTCTCGCTTTAAAAGTTTTCCATTTTCCAAACATATTTCCTCCTTTTTTTTGCACAAAACGAAATTTTTTCGCAATGTGCTTGAATTATATCCTATTATACTGTTAATTTTATAGAAAAAACAGCTACCTGGAGTACTGTTTTTATCCTACGTTGCGTATGTCATCCCGGAGGTGTTAGCAGAATGATACCTTAAGACACAACTCCTTTTATTGCAATAAGTTAGACAAAAAATCAGAGTGATTTTTAAATTATAAACAGAAAAAAAGCTTGACTTAAAAAAGAATTTCTTTATTCTCTTAAAATCATAAAGTAGCGATTTATGAGCTTGTTTCATTTAGATAGGAGGATCGCTTATGCACTATATTTTTCCTTTTGCTTACTTTTTTATCTTTATCGCCGATCTTGGAATGGCGGTTTTTGTACTGGTTTTAAATCGTAAATCCCGGCTGAATATTCTTTTCGCTCTTTATTCCATTGGCACTGCCTTATGCGCTTTTTGTTACACAGTACTGTTCCTCTCTTCCGCGAGAGAATCGGCTTTTTTCTGGATCTGGTTGTCCTCAATAATTTCTTCAGTAACCATCCCGATTAGCATCCATTTCTTTCTGGTTCTGACCGAGAAAACAAAATTACTGAAAAAAGCATGGATTTATTTGCTTTTGTACCTTCCCGCGGTTTTTTTGCTGATAATGGGCATCCGGGGAGAAAGGTTTGTGAAAGATATGGTGGCTGCGCCATTGGGGTGGCTGTTGGTTCCCGCCGATGATCTGGCGGTATTGATCGCGTTTCTTTATTTTACAGTAGGCGGGCTCGCGGCTATTCTGCAGATCCTTTTCTGGAGAAACAGCCGCAGTTCTAACTTAATGAGAAAAAAGCAGTCGAACGCGATTATTATTGGCCTTTTCTTAACTATTAGTTCTGTCGTGCTCTTTGAATATCTATTACCAAGGATATTGAATACCCCATTGCCCAGTTCTTCGTATGTTTCAGCGTTTTTCTATTCGACCAGCATCTTTTACGCGATTGTTAAATACCGCTTGATGGTCTTGAATCCGCAATCCGCAGCCGAAAATATTTTGATGACGATGTCAGATGCCTTGCTTTTGATCAGTAGTGAGAACCGCATTGTTTCCGCTAATACCGAAGTGGCAAAAATATTTCACCGAAAACAAAGCGACTTAATCGGCATGGATGTTTCAACTCTTTTTTCACAAATCTCCTTATTTCAAAAAGAAACTTTGGAACAACTGTATAAAAACGGGCCTATTCGCAATTCTGAAATAGAAATCCGGTTTTCATCCAGGATAATTCCTCTCAGTGTTTCAGTTTCGCCGATTACAGATCGAAACAAGTTGTGGATTGGGAATGTGGCTATTTTGCGGGATATTACCGAGCGAAAAGAGGCGGAAGCAAAGCTGTCTGAGCAGAATCGTCTTTTGGATCAGCAAAACAAACAAATGATGAATGACCTTAAAATCGGCCAATCCATCCAGCAAAGCCTCCTGGGCGACGTGCCAAAAAAATTGGGAAATTTTTTATTTTTTCTTGAGCAGCACCCCTTTGCCGAAGTAAGCGGCGATTTTTACGATTTTTTCGAGGTAAGCGATAGAAAGGTATTTTTCCTTCTAGGGGACGTCTCCGGGCATGGCGTATCCGCCGCGCTTATTACGACTATGGCAAAGACTATTTTCAACGCTGTTGTCCGGGGAGATCTTTCTACCGCCGAAGTCTGCCGGGCTTTTAACCGGAAGCTTACCACGGAACTACGGGACAGCAATTTTTATATAACGGGCATTGTTCTTAAAATTGACCTGGAAGATAATACCATCGAATACACCAACGCAGGTCATACATTGCCTTATTTTTATAAAAAAGAGGCCAACGCAGTGGAAAAACTTTCAACGGAAAACATGATGTTGGGATTGATAGACGCAAATTATAGCAACAAGTTCATCAGCCTGAAGAAAGGAGACAAGCTTATTCTTTACACCGATGGGCTTTATGAGGTGAAGAACGGCAGAGATGAGCAGTATCTAAATTATTTTGACAAGGATTTTCTGGAAACAGCCTGCGGTGAGACGAAGAATCTTTCCAGAGTCCTTTTTGAAAAAGCGAAAACGTTCGCGGAAGGAAATACTTTTGACGACGATGTGACGATTTTGAGCATAGAATGGTAAGTGTAATGTATTTATAAAATAAGTTGTCTTGAGACAAAAAACGGGGCGTGTTTTACAACACGCCCCGTAGTTCGTTTTATTATCAATAATAAAACTTGATTTCTGAACTGATTTTCTTTATTATTAGGGATGGGGGATGTTATGCAAACCATTCAACTGCAAATTCCTGATGATGTTATTACGGAATATGGCAGGGACAACCTTACCGAGCAGCTTGAGAACTTTATTCGGGAAAACACTTTGAAAAAACTCATTGTCAAATTAAGCAAGATGATTAACATGCCTGTTGAAGAATATCAGAAAATTCTGGAACAAATTCGTCAGGAAGCCTGGGATAAATATAAAGAAGGATTGCTTTAACTATGCATATTGTCATTGATTCTAATATTATCTTCTCCGCCATTATCAGCGGAGATCAGAGATACATCGAACTGGTTAAGAAAATCCACTTCTATCTGCCGGATTTTGCCTTGAAAGAGCTTGAAAAATATGAAGATGTCATCCTCAAAAAAAGAAAATTACCGGTTTCCGATTTTAGAGCATTTGTAAAAACGCTTTTTGAGGAAATATCTGTAATTCCTAAATTTGCCATTAGTACGATAAAGCTCTCGAGCTTTGTAATGATGTTGACCCCAAAGATTCTCCTTTTGTAGCCCTTTCTATAGAATATTCTTTTCCGCTATGGACAAATGACCAGGTTTTAATTAACGGCCTCAAAGCCAAAGGTTTTGATAATTTCATTGATAGATCGGAAATTTTCAAGAATCTGGAATAATTGCTATAGCCGATCTGAGTCAGCAGACAAAAAACGGGGCGGTAAAAACCGCCCCTTAAGAAGATTCTGAATACCAATTATTTTAATTGGTTATATGTAGTCGTTATTTCGCTTGCTGTCTTTGCCCTCTTGTAGACAGCGACATTGTCTATACGTCCTGAGAATCCTTCATTGAGACCTGGAGACTCTCCTATACAAATGGGGTTCGTATTATCTGCAATATTTCCTGTTGCCGCAGATGATGCACTCAAGACGCCATCCACATAGATTTTAATAGTACTTCCATCATAAGTGCCCACAACATAGTGCCACTGATTCAAAGCCATATAAGGACCCCAAGCTTCTTTTAAGCCACTCTGTGTAATGACCACAAAATTCGCGTTTCCATAATATGCTCTGATCAGATATACCGGCTGTTTTGAAACAATCCTATTGAAGTGCGCGTAAATATTATCCCAAGCTGTAGGGTAAATCCACGCTTCTACCGTTAGCTTGCCGACCAGCGCTTGTGCACTATTATACGCAACGCTTATTTTATTTTGCGTTGCCCAGCTGAACTGGTAAGCTCCGCTCCCTTTCACTCCCTGGCCTGCAACAGGAGTTGCTCTATCTATAGTTCCTACATATCCATTTCCACTGGAATCTGCTATAGAAGAAGTGCTTCCATCATCCATATTAAATCGGGCTATTGCTTCACTACTACTGATATAAGAATTGTAATGACTGACCACTTCATCTGAAGATAAACTTCTTTTCCAAACAGCCATTTCATCTATCACGCCCTGGAAATATTCTGTGCTATATGTCTTCCCAATCGTCAGGTTATTTAAAGATGCATTATGCCCTACTGGATTGTCTGATCCGACTAAAACTCCATCCACGTAAATTCTACGCGTTGTCCCATCAAATGCCGACACAACATAGACCCAGCCTCCTGTCAATGAACTGGTGGTTACGGTCAGGTCATTTCCCCACCAATAATTAACAAGCCCAGTAGCAGTGAGCCTTAAAGCATTTACCTGATTTCCTACACCGTAGTTTCCCCAACCGATGATTCCCTTCACTCCCATTACATCCGGTTTTACCCAGGCTTCTATTGTGTAAGGCTGCATACCAGCAGGGAAATTATTCATAGTGCTGACATTTACAACCGTTGATCCATTAAAATACAAAGCTTTTCCATCTACTCCATTTTTCCATGTCGCCGTTCCGCTGATAGTTCCATTATTTCCATTCCCGCTCGAATCAGCAACGTTTTCATTAAATTTCCAATAGGCAACTCGTCCGGAAGTTGTGGTTGCCTGCGCGGTAGCGCTTGATGAAACAGAAGTTCCCGCGTAAGCTTCTACCCAGATGTAATAAGTTGTATTATAAGCAAGCCCATCAATAAAGGAACTCGTGGTATTTGCCGCCACAGTCTTTTGCGGCGTCGCGGGCTTTGTGTTTACTGTGTTAACATAAATTTTATAGCCCTGTTCTACTAAAGAATTGTCCTGCCAGGTCAGATTAATTTTGGCAAGAAGTGTGTCCGCAGTCGCGGCCAAAGCCGTCGGAGC
>JAGVOW010000031.1 GCA_020052515.1 Brevinematales bacterium
TGGACGACATTGTTCTGCAGTTAAAGAAAAACAAAAAAATCAAGCTGGCAATACAGGGCCACACAGACAATGTCGGAACGAAGGAGTACAATCAAAAACGGCATCAGCCCCGAAAGGCTCAGCTCTGTGGGCTTTGGCCTTTCCAAACCTATTGCTGACAACAGCACAGAAGAAGGCCGAAGCAAAAACAGGAGAACAGAGTTTTTGATACTGGAGAAATAGAAGCCTTAATAGCCGTAAACCTCGAACTCGTATAGGGATACGCCGCCTGTGCCCAATGAGCCGTTGGCAGTCATCCTGATATACCGGTACGCTGCAGGCGGGATAATCGGCAATGTATTTGTGTCGAAATTCGCGAGGCCGGTCCCCGTGGCGATATTGCTCCAAATAGATGCATTGGATGAGCCTTCAATGTAGAAAGTATTGCTGGCGCAGGCCTCCCAGTACAATATTACATTAGTAATAGTATAATTGCTGCCGAGATCTACATAGATCCAGGCCGGGTAATTCGGCAGGCTGCACCAGCGCGAGCCATAGTCTCCATCAACCGCATAAGCAGCAATTGTATTTGTTGCCTCTGTATCAGACACATACACGGGCTGGTTGAGGGCTAAGTTTGCGCTAAAGCTTGAAGATGATGATGAACTGGGGATTGAACTGCCGGTGTTAGAATTTCCTGTTCCGCTATTCACTATGTCAGTATAAAACTGCGGCGGATAAAACAGTCCACAGGAGGAAACCATCATTAAAACGCTGATAAGGGTATATAAAAAAACCTTCCTCATACATTCTCCCCCTACTCGTTGTCTTGTTTTGCGCCCCTAAATGCTCCAAGATGATACCATAATTATAACATTCGATCAAGAGGATTTTGGTTGTTTTCGCCTCACCCACGACCCCTCCACTACTAACCCAGATACTCCATAACGTTATCAAGGCTCAAGCCCAGGTATTCAATTTATAACCAGGATACTCTGGCAGTAGGACTTCCGCTTTCTTTTTTAGAACATTCAGTTTGATTTTATCCGCATTCAACTTAATCTCAGCGATTACCAGCCGTTTCTTCCGGTCATTCACAGCTACCAGATCAATCTCATTCTGACCGTTTCTGTCCCAATAAGAACCAATATTGTTATATTCAAACGGTAATGCCTGCTACTGGAAGAATAACTTGCAGACGATAGTTTCCACTAGTAATACTTACATCACATCAATGGTAATCGCAGGAACAAATGTTTATGCTGGTGGAGCTTATCGTGATGGCTCAGATTATTATGCTTGCCTCTGGAAAAATGGTGTTTTTACCCAATTATCAGGAGTAAAATCTAGCCTGACTGGATTGGCTGTTGCTGGTACAAACGTATATGCCAGCGGATATTGTGATAATGGCAGCGGTGAAAATGCTTGTTACTGGATAAACGGAGAAATTACAACCTTAGGAAGAGGAGAAGGCCTTTCTGTTCAAGTTGTTTCAAAATAACCCCTTTCAATAACCATAACAGCGGCGGCCGGTTCCTCATTCTCATGAGGCGCCGGCCGCCGCTGTTTATAGCCAGGGATTGATTATCTCAACCCCGCTTCTTTCCATATCATTTCCATTTCGGGTAACTACAATCATATTATAAGCGAGTGCGGAACAGGCAATCAAACTATCAATAGCAGGCATTGCCATCCCTTTTTTTTCAAGCTCTCCCTGGATAGTCCCCCATTTTTCAGCAACGTTTTTATCTATTGGTATAATTCTTCCCTCAAAACGATCTTCTAAATCAGAAAACCAGTCAATGAGCGCATTTTTCTTTTTTTTGTCAGAAAGTTTCGCGATTCCTTTTTTTATCTCTCCCAGACATATCACGGAAATATATAAATGAGTCTCATCTTTTTCTTTGATCCAACTCATTACATTTTGATTCGGCTTTATTTTTATCATTTCAGAGATTACACAAGTATCCAGAAGGTATTTCATGACAAATCAACCTTTCTATCCCATTCTTTTATTCGTTGGATATCCAGATCAATCTTTGGGGCATTTTTAAAAAATGATACCAGATCGCCTGAAGATTTATTTAGTTTTTTAAATTCTTTCACAGATAAGACAACAATAGCATCCTTCCCTCTTTTAGTAACATACTGCGGTCCATCAAGGATAGCTTTCTCAACCAATTCGCTGAATTTACCTTTTGCTTCCTGAAGCTGCCATACATTTATCATAATTATTATCTCCCAGTCTGACCAGTCTGACTAGGATAATTATACCATGAATAACGGCCAAAGTCAATACCCCTACTCCCACTTAAAAACAAACGCCGAAATCACGAGGAATAATAGGGCCATCCCCCCAAGCGCGATAATATTGTCCATCACGCCTGACAAATTCGCGCCGTCCAGCATGATTTTCCTCGAGGCTTCAACAAAGTGAGTGGTAGGGAATATTTTCGAGATATCCTGCATGATTTTCGGAGTACCTTCCAGTGAAAACCAGATGCCGGAAAGCATCATCATCGGCCAGACTATAATGTTCATAATTCCGCCCGCCGCTTCCTCGCTTTTGACGCGGCTCGCGAATAAAAGCCCCATGGATATGAGGCATATTATCGCCAGGCAGGCCACCAGCGCGAGGTCAAAGTAAGAGCCGTTCATCTGAAAATGCAGGAAGAAATTGGCCCCCGCGTAAATTATTATAGTCATAAAAGCGACGATAAAAAAGCGCGAAAATACCTGAGCTGTAATAAACTCAATCGCATGGATCGGCGTCGCTTTAAAGCGCTTCAAAACACCATTGTGCCGGTAACGGATAATGACAAACCCCACGCCGACCAGACAGCCGAACATAATATTCATCCCTATTACTCCCGGGACAAACCAGTCTATATAGCGGATAACATGGCCCTCCACGGTCAGTCTTTTCAAATCCTCTGTTCTATCAGACAAAAGCATCTTTTCCGCGACATAACCTGTTTGAGACTCTTTATTGATATAATAGCTTTTTGAGGGAAAATCAAGAACCATATCAATCTGATGATGAGAAAGCTTTTTCAGCGCGGGCTCAAGCGATGTATAAGGGATAAACTGAAGATACTGATAATGAAGAAATTCCATCTTTGAAGAAGGGCTGCCTATGGTTCCAATTTTATAAGAAACCGCGTTATTGCCGGAAAAAGCGAAAGCAAAGCCAAAAATCAATAAAAGCGGGAAAAGCAAATTCCAGAAAAAAGTCGCCCTATCACGGAAAAATTCCAGATTCCTGGCGACAAAAATAGCGAAAAAACGTTTCATTTTAGCATCCTTTTATTCCAGAGACATTCCGGTTAATTTTAGAAATAGGCTGTCTAAATTTTTCCTTTCGATCATCAAACCATTCAGCGGGATCCTATTATGGATTAGTTCCTGGATCGTTTGGTCCAGATTTTGACATTGGATCTCTGTAAAGCCATCCTTTATTTCCGATGGGCATGAAAAATTCAGCCCCTCAGGCACCGCTTCCGCTGGAATTTTGACAACCGCTTCCCCGAAATGCTTCTTGAGCAAATCTTTGGGAGAGCCGTTCTCGATTATCTTTCCATGATCCATAATGACCACATCGTCGCAGAGGTATTCCGCCTCATCCATATAATGGGTCGTGAGGAGGATTGTTTTATTTTCTTTTTTAATATTTTCAATAAGGTTCCAGAAATTTCTGCGCGCCTGCGGATCAAGGCCAGTTGTGGGCTCATCGAGAAATAATAAATCCGGATCGTTAATGAGGGCAATCCCCAGAAGCATCCTCTGTCTCTGCCCTCCGGAAAGCTTCCGGTTGTCGCGATTGATAATATCGTCCAGAGAGCAAATCCGAACAATTTCTTCCAGCGGCTTATGCTTTGGGTAAAGCCTCGAAAAAAGCTCCAGGGTTTCCCGCACAGACAAAAATTCCTGCAGAGAAGTGTTTTGGAATTGAATCCCGATTTTTTCTTTAAACGAATGAGTAATTTTTTCGCCTTTGTAATACACAACACCGGAGTCCGGTTCCTGTATTGATTCCATTATTTCAATAGTGGTAGTTTTTCCCGCGCCATTCGGCCCTAAAAGTCCGAAACAGCTTCCTTCCTGTACGGAAAAACTGATGCCGTCCACCGCTTTGACTTTCCCATAATGTTTCACCAGGTCTTTTACTTCCAGCAATTTCATATTTTACCAATCCATAATTTAATAAAGAATAATAATCAATTATTAAAAATAAGGCAAATCGAAAATTTAATCAAAGTTGAGAAAAAAAGCGCTTATGATTAAAATAAAAGAAGGAGGCCCGGCATGGCAGACAATGTACTCTCCTTCTTTCACCCGATTCTGCGGGAATGGTTCCTGGAAAAATACGGCACCCCCACCGACGCGCAGCTAAAAGCCTGGCCTATCATCGCTTCGGGAAAAAATGTCCTGGTCTCCGCGCCGACAGGCAGCGGAAAGACGCTGACCGCTTTTCTCTGCGCCGTTAACGGATTGGTGTCAGGGCAGTATTCGATAGGGAAAGCAAGCGTCCTCTATATTTCCCCATTAAAAGCGCTCAATAATGATGTTCAAAAAAATCTTTTATCTCCCCTCGCGGAAATCAAAAGTCGGTTTGAAGCAAAAGGGATTGTTTTCCCGGAAATCCGGGTATTGACCCGAAGCGGCGATACTCCCTCCGAAGACAGGCGCAGAATGCTGCGAAATCCTCCCGAAATTCTTATTACCACACCGGAGAGCTTGAATTTGATGCTCACCTCAAAAAGCGGGCGGACACTTCTTACCTCTATTAAAACGGTTATTCTGGACGAAATCCACGCCGTAGCCGGCAACAAACGGGGAACTTATCTCCTGTCCGCTGTTGAAAGGCTGACACTGCTCTCAGGGGAATTCCAGCGCATCGGGCTTTCAGCTACGGCGCGTCCGCTGGGAAAAATAGCCCTCTGGATGGCAGGTTATGCCAGGAAAGGCGGCGGTTACGAGAAAAGGCCAATAGAAATAATAGAATCAGAAGACAAAAGAATCATCGAGCTTTCTATTGAAAGTATCGGGGAAGCAAATTCCGGCGGGGAGAAAAAAGACAGCCTGTGGAAAGAGCTCGCGAAAAAGCTTCTTTCTATCATCGAGCAAAACAAATCCACATTAATCTTTACAAACAGCCGGAGAATGGCGGAAAAGATCACCCGGTTTATTAATGAAGGATTGGATTTTCCTGTTGCTTACAGCCACCATGGCTCATTGTCGCGCGAATTGCGGCTTTCCGTGGAAGAAAAAATGAAAGCCGGAGAGCTGAAGGCCATTGTGGCAACAGGAACTCTGGAACTGGGCATAGATATAGGCTCCATCAGCCAGGTGGTTTTAGTGCAGGCTCCGGGCGCTGTTTCACAGACATTACAGCGGGTCGGCCGCGCGGACCATAAAGTGGGCGGAATAAGCCGCTCTGTCCTTTTCCCTACCCATGGCATTGATTCGTTGTCCGCGGCGGTTCTGTCAAAAATGGCGGCTTTGGGCGACATTGAGGAAACCCATCCTATTCAAAATCCGCTGGATGTTCTGGCTCAGATCCTTCTTTCCATGACTATCCGGGAAGAGTGGCTGACCGAAGAACTTTATGCCTTTATTCGAACAATCGCCGCTTTCCACAGCCTGCCCCGGAAGCTTTTTGACCTTACAATCTCTATGCTCTCCGGCCGTTATGCCGACACGCCCCTGCGGGAACTCAAACCCCGGTTAATTCAAGACCCTCTGCGGGGGACAATCCGCGCTAAAGAAGGCCTGGAATTCCTGCTTTACCAATCTGGAGGAGTTATTCCGGACCGGGGATATTATCACCTGCGGCATGCTGAAAGCAAAGCCTTTATTGGCGAATTGGATGAAGAATTTGTCTGGGAGCGCCAATTGGGAGATCAATTCGCTTTTGGAACGCAGGCCTGGAAGATAGTCCATATCTCGCACAATGATGTAGAGGTAGTGCCTGCCGATCCGAAGGCCGGGATTCTTCCCTTCTGGAAAGCGGAGGAACAGAACCGGGATTTTTATCTCTCGGAAAGAATTGGTTTATTCCTGGAAGAAGCGGATAGCGAAATAAAAGAGACAGAAAAATTTCAAAAACTCTTGACGCAAGAATATTTCATGAAGCCGGAAGCCTCTGAAAAACTCACCCAATTTCTTTCTTTTCAGAAAGAGATTACCGGAGAAGATTTGCCGCACCGTTATCACGTTTTAATGGAAAGGTTCAAAGACCCCTCGGCTCCTCTGGAAACGTCTCAGCTTGTGATGCACTCATTCTGGGGAGGTAAGGTAAACCGGCCCTTCGCGCTGGCGCTTTCAGAGGCCTATGAGAAGAAGTATTCCGCGCCGCTTGAGTTTTTTGCCGGCAACGACAATATTCTTTTCATTATCCCGGAATCCCTTCATCCGAAGGATTTGCTTCAACTGGTAAATTCCGACAATCTGGAAAAATTGCTTCGCGCGAAGCTGGAAAAGACAGCGCTTTTCGGCGCGCATTTTCGTGAAAACGCCGGCAGGGCGCTCCTTTTACCCAGAGGAGATATGAAACACCGCTATCCGCTCTGGCTGAACCGCCTTCGCGCCAAAAAGCTTTTAGACGCAGTCAAGCTTTATGAAGACTTTCCTATCCTCATCGAGAGCTGGCGCGAATGCCTGGACGATGAATTTGACCTTCCGAATTTAAGGCTGATATTGGATGAATTGAATAGCGGCAGGATAGCAACTTCAGTCTGCAAGCCGGCCAATCCTTCTCCATTTTGCTCCGGAATTATCTGGGGCGAAACCAATTATTATATGTACCTGGACGACTCGCCGGCTTCTGGAAAAATTTCTTCCTTAAGTGATGAAATATTCCGGGAGCTTTTACAGGACGCCGCGCTGCGCCCAAAAATTCCATTAAAATTGGCCCAATTATTGGAAGACAAGCTTTCCCGGACAGCGGAGGGGTACCAGCCGGAAAGCGCGCCGGAGCTATTAGAATGTCTAATTGACCTGATTTTTATTCCCGTGGAGCATTTTGAACTTTTTTCTAACTTTGCGAAAAAACAGGAAGACAAAAATATCTCTAAGATAAAAGAGCTGAAAAATGTAGTACGCTTTCGTTTCCCAGGCGCGGCGAAAGATTTTGCCGCTTTAGCTTCAGAATTGCCCCGGCTTATTTTCCTTCGCGGAAAAAGTTCAACCGATTTTCCATTACTGCAAAGTGTGATTCCGGAAGCTCATAATTCAGCATTAAATTGGATAAAAAGCCATCCTCATAAAAGCGAAACAGGAGATACATCCTTACTTTTATCGGAATGGCTCAAGTTTAAAGGGCCTGTCAGCCTGGGTGAAATAAAATTGTTTCTGGGCCTTGATTCTGAAGAAGCCCTTCTGCTGCTCGAAGAATTAGATAAAAATGGCCAGATTGTCTCTGGTGCGCTAATAGAAGGGCTTGAGGAAAATCTTTTTTGCGACAGTGAAAATTATGAGCGGCTGCTCCGAATGCTGCGCTCTTCTCAGAGACAAAACACCCGGGAATCTTTTGTTCCGCTGTCCATACAAAAAATGATTCTCTTTTTGGCCTATTGGCAGGGTTTGACAGAGCCAAAAAATGGGCTGGAAGGCCTGCAGAATGCTTTGGAGCCGCTCTTCGGCTTTCCATTATCTGCCGGGTTGTGGGAAGAAAGTATTTTGCCCGCACGGCTTTCACCCTATTACACCTCATGGCTGGATACGCTTTTTCAGTCTTATGGTGTGAAATGGTTCGGGTGTTCCGAACAAAAACTTTCTTTTTCCTTTCAGGAGGACCTGGAGCTTTTTCTGGAAAGCCGCCCGGAAGCGGACCCCGTTTTTTCAGGGCTGAATGCATTCTTGAGCCTTTTTGACCTGGCAAAGCACAAGGGCTTGAAAACAGCGGAAGCGTCTGAAAAGCTCTGGAAACTTGCCTGGAAGGGAAAGGCATCATGCGATTCTTTTGAAGTCATCAGAAGAGGTGTCTTTTCAGGCTTCAAGCCGCTCGAGCTGGATAAAAACAGTCCTGTTCGCCGGGGGAATTTTAACCGGTGGGAAACCTCCAGGCCGCTCTCAGGAAACTGGTTTCCTATTATTGTGGAAAAAAGCAGTGACACGATCGCGGAAGTGGAGATCGCGAAAGAGCGTGTCCGGCTATTATTCCGCCGCTACGGCGTTTTGTTTAAGGAAATTTTAATCCATGAGCTTCCGCTTCTCCGCTGGTCTAAGATTTTCAGAACTCTTCGGCTTCTGGAACTGTCGGGTGAAATTTTGTCCGGGGTATTTTTTGAAGGAATTCCCGGCCTGCAATTTGCTTCTCCCGAGGCATTTCGCATTCTGCAAAAAGGCCTTCCGGAAAACACCCTTTATTTTATGAACGCATGCGACCCCGCTTCACTCTGCGGCAAAGGGCTGGAAGCCTTCGCGGCCATCCTGCCGAAGAGGCTGGAATCCAACTGGATTGCCTTTCAGGGGACTGAAGCCCTAATGGTGTTGACTAAAAACGGCAAAGAACTTTCCACAAAAATTCCGCCCGGCGACCCGGCGCTTCAGGAAGCCTTTCGATTTTACTCCTTTTTTCTAACCCGCGAATACAACCCGCATAGGTTGGTCACAATTGAGAAAATAAATGGTGTTTCAATAGGTGAAAGCGGCTATGAAGCGGATTTAAAAAAGGCTGGATTTACCAGGGAATACAAGGGATTTACGCTTAGAAAGAAATATTGATGCTACCTTATCTTCAATGTGGACAAAGCCGCCAGGGCGCATAAAGCGGCCAGTATCCAGAACCGGACAACAACCTTTGTCTCTTTCCAACCCTTTTTCTCAAAGTGATGGTGAATGGGCGCCATCAGAAATACTCTTTTCCCTTCCCCAAACATTTTTTTAGTGTATTTGAAATAGAGTCTCTGGATCACTACTGAAACGGTTTCCAGGACAAACATCCCGCCAGCCAGGATAAGAAGGAGTTCCTGTTTGAGAATAATGGCAATAAAGGCAATCGTCCCGCCCATAGCAAGGGACCCCGTATCGCCCATAAAGACTTCCGCCGGGTGCACATTGTACCAGAGAAAAGCGGTAAATCCACCTACCATCGCCAGCGTTATGACGGCCAGTTCGCCTGTTCCGGGAACAAAAGGAAATTTCAAGTACCCCGCGGCAATCGCATTACCCATTACATAAGCAATAATGCCGAAAGGAATATAAAGAAGAATCCCCATTCCGGAAGCCAGACCGTCTAATCCATCCGAAAGATTGGTGGCATTGGAAAAAGAAGTCATGGTAAACATAAAAAAGAGGAAAGCCAGCGCCGGCTGCCAGATCCAGACCGGCTGACTGAAGAAGGGCACATAAAAAGCAAAGAAAGTTTCCGGCTTCGATGGATTAAAATAAATCAACACTACTAAAATAAGAGATACGAAAACCTCTAAAGCGAATTTCAATTTTCCCTGAATACCTTTGGAATCTTTAAACTTTACTTTTAAATAATCATCTACAAAACCAATGGCTCCAAATAATATAATGGATAAAGTGGCCACTAAAACATAATAATTAAAAATGGTCCACAAAGAAATAGAAAGGAGCGCGGCGATCAGCATAAATATCCCGCCCATTGTCGGCGTACCGGATTTAACCAGATGGCTTTCCGGGCCGTCTTTACGGATAGATTGCCGGACACCAAAAGACTTGAATTTCTTAATAAAGTAAGGAGCGATTAAAACGCCGATCAAAAATGCGGTAGCAAAAGCCGCGAGCGAGCGGAAGCTGATGTAACGAAGCAGATTAAAAAGAGTAAATTGGCTTTTAAAAGAAAAGAGTAAAGCGTAAAGCATATCAAAATCCTTGAACCTTTATTCTTAGGGAATATTATAAGACAACGCTCTTCTTTAGTCAAAAAGTCATGATGCGTTTTTTAACTTCTGTACAATCCCTTTTATTCTGCTGAATAAATTTTTGATAACTATTGTATCATACCGGTCTAGCTTTGCGCGAATCAGTATTTTTCGGATATAACTTTCCAGTCTCCAGGAAGGGACATTTTTAAAAAATTCCATTTCATCAAAAGAAGCAAGCATTTGCCCCAGCATAGTATCAAAATCTTTTCTCTCGGCCAACTTTTTTTCTTTTTCCACGGGTAAGCTTCTAGCTTTGAAGGCTTCATAAAGCGTCACCATGACAGCTTGAGCCAGATTAAGAGAGGGAAAATTCTTGGAAGATGGAATCGAACAAACAACGTCACAAAGCCGGATTTCCTCATTGGAAAGGCCGCTTTTTTCCCTGCCGAATACTAAAGCCACTTTTTTATCTTGATAATGATTCATTAATTCCGGAAGTTCCGGCAGGATAAAATCCTGTTTCCGCCATTGGCCTATCCGGCGGCTTAAACCAATGGAAAGGTCAGCGTCTTTTATCGCTTCTTTGAGACCTTGAAAAACAATGGTTTTTTTTAATATTTCACCCGCATGTACCGCGTAATGAAAAGTTTTTTCCGAAAGATAATTACAGGCGGGTTTTACCAGACGAAGCTCATCCGCATCCATATTCATAATAGCCCGGGTAGCCGCGCCGACATTCTCTTCTCCCTCAGGACTGACTAAAACAACAACGATCAAGACATCTCCTTGTTACCGGCCTAATTGCCCGAAATGGTCTTTTTTTTCAGATTTTCGGCTTTGAGCTTAAGATAATCGGACAGCTGTTCTTTGTCTTTTCTTTCCATTGCAAGCCAGGTCATACCGTATTTATAAGTGCCATTCCTGGAAAAAAAAGCTTTTGATATAACACATTCGAGTTTTTCAAATTCAAAATTGATACCGGTGAAATACTCCTGAAAACTAAGCTGATAAACAGTTCTTCTTTTTAGATTTTCCGAAGTCTCAATCTGCACGCCTTCAAAACTGATGTCTCCGAGGCTTACCTCAGTCTTTCCATGAGCATTTTCTGTAGACAAAGAGCCGGCTAGGTTCTCCAGGGGAATTCTGGAATACCGGCGCTGATTTGACCAAACAATATGAAAAGGCCCGTTTAATACAAGGCTTTTATCTGGAATAATTTCTAATAAAGAACACTCGCCTGTAAAAAAGAGATTGTGCGACTGATAGTGTATATAAAACTTCGTGCCTTTTTTTAAAGGTACAAGAACATTGTTTATGTCATTTATTACTATTTTCTGTTCTTTTAATTCCGTCACTGTACTTTCGAATATATAAAGCCGGCCATCGTGAAAAATGTGAAGTTCGATAATTGAACCGGGGAAAAGCGGATAAAAGAAATTCAACAGTTCCCTGGCCTTCTTTTCATTAATAGATAACCGTTTAACATTCTGGTAAAAATATTCAGAATATTTTTCTAACAAAGTATCTGAAACCGTCTCCGCTAAAAATTCCTTT
This sequence comes from Brevinematales bacterium, assembly GCA_020052515.1. GTDB lineage: Bacteria > Spirochaetota > Brevinematia > Brevinematales > JAOACQ01 > JAGVOW01. Next base: position 11,370 of record JAGVOW010000031.1, read on the forward strand.
CTGCGAAATTCGGAAATAATTTCATACACAACCCTTTTTTGTATTACATTGAGCGTTTCCTTATGTTCCAGCGGCATCTTTGAAACCACCTCTTTGTTTAAAGGAACTGTTATTTTTTTCATGTTTACTTTATAAGAAAGATACACCAGCCACAGTATCAAAGACAAAACAGCAATAAAGATTATAAAAACAAAAAGAGTTTGTAAAAGTTGATCCGGATTAAAAGCGGCTGAAATCCCGGCGAAAATCTCCTGCAGACGACTGTTTTCCATAATCTATCCTCTCTTTATAATATAAAGGTTTTTTTCATAACTGTCAAGGAAGAAAATACAAATAGCGCCCTGTTTATTTTTTAATCATTTTATTAAATCTGCTTAAAAAACGGACAAAACATAAAATTCTCCTTCTGCTTTTTCTTAAATTTATCAGGCTTTTGCATATTGGCATATTAATTGCAAGAAATAATGACAAAATATTGCGACATTTCCGGGTTTGTGAGAAAATATAGATCTAAGATATTTTGATAGGAGGCATAGATATGTCAGGAAGAGAATTCGCGATTCGCGAGATTATCGAGAAAAATAGTTGCAACTGTAATACGGGTAAACCTTTGGCTACCGCTAATATCGCGGATATTTATGGTACAAATGTTTTTAATGATGCCGCGATGAGTAAGTTTTTGCCCTATTCGGCTCACAAAAAACTAAAAAACATTGTTAAGCTGGGCGGGAAAATTGATGACTTACTGGCTGAAGAAGTGGCTCATGGCGTAAAGGAATGGGCAATCTCTAAGGGCGCGACCCATTTTACCCATTGGTTTCAGCCGATGACAGGGCTAACCGCGGAAAAGCATGACAGCTTCCTCAGCTTTGACAAATCAGGAATGCCCATCAATCGCTTTTCAGGCAAGAACTTGAGTCAGGGAGAACCGGATGCTTCCAGTTTTCCCAGCGGCGGAATTCGCGCCACATTTGAAGCAAGAGGCTACACGGCGTGGGACCCAACTTCGCCAATTTTTTTGATCGAAAACACTGCCGGTGCCACCCTTTGTATTCCCACCATCTTTTTGTCTTATACGGGCGAAGCGCTGGATAAAAAAACCCCGCTACTTCGTTCGATTGGAGCGCTCAGTAAAGCGGCTTTAAGAGTTCTGAAATTATTTAACAATACTTCTGCTGTTAAAGTTTACTCCACCGTAGGCCCAGAACAAGAATATTTTCTCATTGACCGGGCTTACTATTATAGAAGGCCGGATTTGCTTTTGACCGGAAGAGCGCTATTTGGAGCGCCTTCTCCAAAGGGCCAGCAGATGGAAGATCATTATTTCGGCACTATCCGTGAGAGAATCCTGGCTTTTATGCAGGACGTGGAAAATGAGCTTTATAAACTGGGAATTCCCGCTAAAACCAGACATAATGAAGTAGCTCCAGCGCAGTTTGAGCTCGCGCCTATTTTTGAAGACAGCAACATCGCAACCGATCACAATCAGTTAATTATGGAAACGCTGAAAAAAATAGCGGCAAGGCATGATTTAGCCCTTTTAATCCACGAAAAACCCTTTGCCGGTGTAAATGGCTCGGGAAAGCATAACAATTGGTCTATGTCGGATTCAGATGACAACAATCTTTTAGAGCCTGGAAAAACCCCCCATGAAAACTTACAATTTTTAACATTTTTAGTGGCTACTATTACGGGTGTTTACCGCTATTCAGATGTTCTTCGAGCTTCCATCGCTTCCGCTGGAAATGACCACCGGTTGGGCGCCAACGAAGCCCCCCCCGCGATTATATCCGTATTTTTGGGTGAACAGCTGAATCAAATATTAGACAATCTCGAAAACAACAAAAAAACTGAATACAGTGATAAGCAGATTATTGACTTGGGAATCAGCAACCTTCCTGTGATCAATAAAGACGCTACGGATAGAAACAGGACTTCACCTTTTGCTTTCACAGGAAACAAGTTCGAATTCAGGGCAGTCGGCTCCTCTCAATCCATCGCACCGGCAAATTATTCCATAAACACAGTAGTAGCAACGATTTTGAACCAATTTTCGGACACAATTGAGGCTAATATTAAGAAAGGAATGGACTTAAACAAAGCCGTTATGGAAACAATCCTTCCCGCTATTAAAGAAAGCAAGCCGATTCGTTTTGAAGGCAACAATTATGATCCGGCATGGGAGAAAGAAGCGGAGAAAAGAGGATTGCCGAACAAAAAAACAACCCCTGATTCTTTAAAAGACCTTGTGGCAAAAAAGAATGAGGAAATTTTTGTCAAAGCCGGCGTTTTCTCAAAAAGAGAAATCGAGTCCCGCTACCATATTTATCTGGAGCAGTATTCTAAGTTAGTCAATATTGAAGCTGAAACCGCTTTGACGATAGCAAAAACTATGATTCTTCCATCCGCCCTGAAATACCAGGGTTTCTTAGCCGGCTCGATTCAATCCGCAACGAGCGTAGAAGGTTTTGAAAAAGGCGCTGTTAAGTCTCAGGTTTCTATGCTCAACGCTTATTCAAAATCGATTGAGGAGTTGAACGCCAAAATTCAAAAGCTGGAAAAGACATGGGAAGAAGCTAAATCTGTGGAAAATGTTGAAAAGCAAGCGGACGCCTATTGTAAAAATATAATGCCGGCTATGCTTGAGCTGCGCAATGTTGTGGACTATCTTGAGCAGGTAACCAGCGATGAATACTGGGTGTTGCCGAAGTACCGCGAAATGCTTTTCCTATACTAAATGTAACTGCAGGCTTTAGTCCGCGTAAGTTAAGCGCAAGCTGAAGCTTGCGACTATATAATTTATCTTTTTTTTACCCCTCACCATTTTGCCAAACTGTATTAGTGAGGCTTACAAAATGGTGAGGGGTAATTTTTTTAAAAAACGCTTTAAAAATTTGTTTTTCTCCCCATTTTTTATTATAATATCTGGCTTATTTTAGAATCAGAATTCCTATTCAGGAGAGGATCGATTATGTATAATCTCGATGAAGTAATCCCTTATGGTGAAAAAGACACGGCGGGTTGCGGCCTGATAGGCTTTATCCGGCAGGACGGAACAAAAGTCGGCGGAAGCGATATTATTAAAGGCATAGAACATTTAAAAGAAAGGGGTAATGGGCTGGGAGGCGGGTTTGCCGTTTACGGCCTATACGATAAATTTGCTGATAAGTACGCTTTTCATGTCATGTATGACGATAATTGTTCCCGTGAAAGAGGCGAAGAGTTTATTAAAGCCAATTTTGACGTGGTGCATGAGGAACAGATCCCCACCAGAAAGAATCCTAAAATTGTCAATCCACCGCTTTTTTACCGTTATTTTTGTGAAATAGCCGACACGAAGTTGGGTGAAAAAATGCCGGATGATTACGTTGTAGAAAAGGTATTATTGATCAATAAAAAAATCGACGGCGTCTTTGTGATTTCCAGCGGAAAAAACATGGGAGCTTTTAAAGGAGTGGGTGAAGCGCATGATATCGGCGACTTTTTTCGCTTAGACGAATACAAGGCCCACACCTGGATTGCCCACAGCCGTTTTCCTACAAACACTCCCGGATGGTGGGGAGGAGCTCATCCTTTTACGACTCTCAACTATTCTGTGGTACACAATGGGGAAATATCTTCCTATGGCATTAACAAAAGATGCCTGGAAAGCTATGGTTATGAATGTACTATGCGCACGGATACAGAAGTGGTAGCTTACGCCGTTGACCTCCTGAGCAGGCGGCATAAACTTCCCTGGGATGTGGTAGCAAAGGTCCTGGCTTCCCCGTTCTGGAAAGATGTTTATCAGTTAACTGGAGAACAGAAAGAATTAGCTGTTCGTTTAAGAAGCGTTTACAGCGGGCTTTTGTTGAATGGCCCTTTTGCTTTTATCATTGGTTTTGACGGCGGGTTTATGGCCCTTTCCGACCGGGTAAAGCTAAGGCCGCTGGTAGCGGGTAAAAAGGGCAAGACCCTTTATGTAGCCAGTGAAGAAGGCGCTATTCGCTTAATTGCACCGGATCTGGACAGCATCTGGCATCCGAAGGCCGGAGAACCTACTTTTGGCTTTTTGGAGAAATAATTATGTTTAAAATTCTAGAAAAATACAGCCTGGGACCAAAAATCAATTATGTCCTCGTAGAAGCTCCCCTGATAGCAAAACGTGCGGAAGCGGGGCAATTTGTTATTCTGCGGGTAACTGAAAAAGGCGAACGGGTTCCTTTGACTATCGCTGATTATAACAGGCAAAACGGCACCATTACCCTTGTTTTTCAAGAAATGGGTAAAACAACGCAACAGCTGGGCTTGAAAAAATCGGGTGATTTTATTCTTGACTTGCTGGGGCCGCAGGGCAATCCTACCGAAGTAGAAAAATTTGGGAATACCGTTGTGATCGGCGGCGGTATTGGCATCGCGCCTATTTTTCCACTGGCTAGAAAACTCAAAGAAGCCGGAAATTTTGTCACAGCCATTATTGGTTATCGCTCAAAAGAATATGTCTTCTGGGAAGAGAAGATGAGATCGGTAACGGATGAATTGATTATCGCGACGAATGACGGTTCTTATGGAGAAAAAGGGTTTGTAACAGATATGCTCAAGAGAATAATAGACAGTGGAAAGAAAATAGACCGCGTTTTCGCGATAGGGCCCGCGGTCATGATGAAGGCCGTATCAGATATGACAAGGCCGTATCAGTTAAAGACGATTGTTAGTTTGAACTCTCTTATGGTTTGCGGAATGGGAATGTGCGGGGCCTGCCGTGTTACTGTGGGCGGGAAAACCCTCTTTACCTGCATGGATGGCCCGGATTTTGACGCTCATCAGGTCGATTTTGAGGAACTTATGAAACGTCTGGATACCTATAAAGGAGAAGAGAAAGTCTGTGTGGAAAACTGGCAGAAGGAGTGCTCACATGGCAGTTGAAAAGAAAGCTGTTCCAATGCCGACCCAGCCTGCAGCAGAAAGAATAAAGAACTTTAATGAAGTACCTCTGGGCTATTCAGAAGAAGAAGCGTTAAAAGAAGCATCTCGATGCCTGCAGTGTAAAAACAGACCCTGTGTATCCGGCTGTCCGGTTTGTATCAGTATTCCTGAATTTATAAAGGCTATCCGGGAGCATGATTATCAGAAAGCGATTGATATTATTCATAATACAGATTCTCTTCCCTGCGTAACAGGGCGGGTTTGCCCTCAGGAAGACCAATGTCAGGCGTTTTGCGTGGTTGGCAAAATTGGAGAACCGATTTCTATTGGAAGGCTGGAAAGATTTGTGGCTGATTGGGATTTAAACAAACGCCGCGCGGCTGAGTCAAAGCCTGTAAATGCCGCGAAACCCGCTTCTACGGACAAGAAAGTCGCCATTGTCGGTTCCGGGCCAGCCGGATTGGCCTGTGCGGCGGAATTAGCCAAAAAGGGCCATGAAGTAACCGTATTCGAGGGTTTTCATGAATTTGGCGGAGTGCTGGTTTACGGCATACCGGAATTTCGTCTTCCAAAATCTATTGTGGCAAGTGAAATCGAGCTTTTGAGACAATTGGGAGTGACGTTGGTAAAAAATGTCCTTATTGGACGTGCTTTGACAATAGAGGATTTGTTTAAAGAAGGTTTTCAGGCCATATTTATTGCCACAGGAGCAGGTTTGCCCAAATTTATGGATATTCCCGGAGAAAATTTTAGCGGAGTTTATTCTGCCAATGAATTTTTGACCCGCGTGAACCTAATGAAAGCTTATCTTCCAGAGGATTATGACACACCGGTTAAACGCGGTAAAAGGGTGGCTGTCATCGGCGGCGGGAATGTCGCGATGGATTCTGCCCGAACAGCGCTTCGTTTGGGCGCGGAGCATGTTTACCTGATTTACCGCAGAACGGAAAAGGAAATGCCCGCAAGAATTGAAGAAGTAGAGCATGCTAAAGAGGAAGGAATTGAGTTTAAAATGTTGGCCAATCCATTGCGCTATTTAGGTGATGAAAAATGTATTGTCACTGCTGTGGAATGCGTACAAATGGAGTTGACAGAAGAGGACGCTTCGGGCAGAAGAGGAACAAAACCTATACCAGGTTCCGAGTTTCGATTAGAAATAGATGAAGCGATTGTCGCAATTGGGACAACGCCCAATCCCATTATTGCCAGAACCACAGCGGGATTAAAGTTTAAAAAGCATGGCGAGATCGATGCGGATGAATCGGGCAGGACTTCTGTCCCGGGAGTGTTTGCCGGCGGCGATATTGTAACAGGAGCGGCAACCGTAGTAACTGCTATGGGCGCAGGCAGGAAAGCCGCGGAAGCGATAGAAGAATATTTGGCCTCACCCCCCGGCCCCCTCTCCAAGTCTGGAGAGGGGGAGTAAGACAAGAAATTTTTGGGTGAATTTCAAAAAGGAGTACTTATTATGAAAGTAATTAAAGCGACAAATCTGCATTATAAAGAATTAAACCAAAAGATTTATGATTTAATTGCCGGCGGCGAAAAACATATTAAAGTAGAAAATACTTATGGGCATCGTTATATTGGGGATGGGCTCCGCGGCACTGAGGATGTGCTGATTGAAGTTTACGGTACGGCGGGAAATGATCTGGCGGCTTTTATGAATGGGCTCTCTATCCGTGTCTACGGAAATGCCCAGGACGGCATCGGCAACACCATGAACTCAGGCAAAGTCTATGTCCATGGTGATGCCGGCGATGTTTTGTTTTATGGTATGCGCAGCGGGGAAGTCTATATCAAAGGGGATGTCGGTTATCGTGTGGGTATTCATATGAAAGAATATATGGACCTCATTCCAAAGGCGGTTATCGGCGGCTGCGCGGGTGATTTTTTCGGAGAATATATGGCCGGCGGATATCTGATTTTACTAGGGCTGAATGCCGGTAAAAACAAACCCGTAGTCGGCGACTACATTGCTACTGGCATGCATGGAGGAAAAATCTATATTCGCGGGAAGTTTGACTCTTCGTGTTTAGGAAAAGAAACAAAGCCCTTTGATCTGGATGAAGAAGACAAAAAAATCATTACACCATTAATCACTAATTTCTGCAAAGAATTTGGTTACGATATAAAAGAGATCATGAATGAAAAATTTACAAAGCTGATCCCGGTGAGTAAAAGGCCATATGGAAGACACTATGTCCCGGGATGGCACACCCTCACGGACAGGAAAACAATAATGCCCGGCTCTTTGGAGCTCAATGGTTATCCTAAAGTGAGAAATGTGAGAGAAAGATAAGTGGAGGAGAATTATGCTTTACCAGCCGATTGTTTCGAACTATTACGATTTTAAAGTAGTCCGGGACCAGGAAAGGTGCATCAAGTGCCAGGGATGCGTTACTCAGTGTTCTTTTGACGCGAATTTCTGGGATCAGGATAGAGAAAAAATAGATACCATCCATAACAAGTGCATTGGCTGTCACCGGTGTGAGGCTTTGTGCCCAACAGACGCGATCTCCATTCAGCACAATCCATCTAAATTCAGGGAAAATGGCTATTGGACAAAGCGGGAGATCCGCAATATTTACTTGAATGCTGAAATGGGAGCCATTGGCCTGACAGGAATGGGTAATGATATGACCTCTCAGCCGGCTTACTTTGACCGCATTCTTTTTGATGCCTGCCAGGTAACAAACCCCTCTATCGATCCCCTGCGGGAGCCGATGGAGCTTACGACTTATATTGGAAATAGGGGAAGGCAGGTAAGCTTAGAAACTAAAGCCGGCCCGCTTTTAAAGCTTTCCACTCCCATTATATTTGGACCGATGTCTTACGGCTCAATAAACTTAAATGTTCAGAAAGCCCTGGCCGCCGCTTCGAAGGCGCATGGCACATTCTGGAGCACCGGAGAGGGCGGCCTTCACAGGGATTTGTATCCATTTGGGCCTAATACCATTGTCCAGGTGGCTTCCGGAAGGTTCGGCGTCCATGAAGAATATCTCAAAACTGGCGCGGCAATCGAGATTAAGATTGGCCAGGGGGCAAAACCCGGTATCGGCGGACATTTACCAGGCGAGAAAGTGCTGGAAGATGTTTCTAAAACCAGAATGATTCCACTTGGAAGCGACGCTATTTCTCCTGCTCCGCACCATGATATTTATTCCATTGAAGATTTGAGACAGTTAATATACGCGTTAAAAGAGGCAACCCGCTATGAAAAGCCTGTCGGGGTAAAGGTTTCCGCTGTGCACAATATCGCCGCAATCGCTTCCGGAATTGCCCGCGCAGGCGCGGATATTATTGTGGTGGACGGATACCGCGGAGGGACAGGAGCGACACCAACCATTGTAAGAGACCATACGGGCATTCCGATAGAACTGGCTATCGCGGTAGTGGATGAAAGGTTGCGCCAGGAAGGAATTCGCGAGAACGTTGGACTGATCGCTGCCGGAGGGATTCGAAGCGCGGCGGACGCTTTGAAGGCCATCGGCTTAGGAGCGGATGCTGTGTATGTATCGACCGCGGCCTTAATTTCCGTGGGTTGTACCCTCTGTCAGCAATGCCATACAGGCCGATGTGCCTGGGGTATTACTACCAATGACCCCTATCTGGCAAAGAGACAAAATCCCGACATTGCTACCGAGCAGGTTTCTAATATGCTTCGGGCATGGGAAATCGAAATGAAAGAAGTTCTGGGAAGTATGGGTTTAAACGCGATTGAATCCCTAAGAGGGAATAAAGAAAGATTGCGCGCCGTTGGAATGAATGAAAAGGAAATGGCGACATTGGGCCTTAAATTGGCCGGCGAGGGAATGTAGGAGGAAAAAGGTGAAAAGAGTATATCCTGTAGAAGAATATTGTATAGCATGCCACCTTTGCGAGGTTGCATGTACGGTTGAACATTCAAAATCGAAAAATATATTTTATGCTTTTTCGGAAAAGCCAAAGGTAAATTCTAAAATAGAGGTTCAGATGCATGGCCCGATCTCTTTTTCAGCTTCATGCAGAATGTGCGAGCATGCAGAATGCGTGGAAGCCTGTCCGGTAGCGGCCGCCTGGAGAGATGAAGAAACGGGTTTGGTAATCATTGACCAGGAAAGGTGTATCGGCTGCTGGATGTGCATTATGGCCTGCCCTCAGGGATCTATTACTCCGCGTGTTGAGGAAGGAACGAAACTGAGAGTAGCGGATAAATGCGACAATTGCATCGGTAGAGACGCTGGCCCTGCGTGTGTACAGGCTTGTCCTAATGATGCCCTTGTTTTTGAGGATCGTGATGATTTATCCAGGAAAGAGACCGGTTTGCGTGGCTCGGTTCATGCCTTCAGTGAAGGCGAAGATATGACAATGGGAGATTAGGAGCTGGTATGATTAACCGATCGCAATTCCTGCGCAGTAAACTGCTTCACGGAATTGGATTATTATACCAGTAAGAGATTTGAAAATAGCCGAAAAATTGCATAGCAATTTTTCTCATAGGAGGAATTTAATGCAGAAGGCGAAATATGTTTCAATTGGCTATTCGGCAGGCGCCATAGGAATGATTGAAGCCATTCGGAGTAAAGATAAAAAATCAAAAATTCTAGCTGTCACAAAAGAAAAGCACCTTGCTTATGGAAGGCCCGCTATTGTTGATTACGCGATGGGAAAGATTAAAGACGATGGTATTGCCTATGGCGGCTGTGACTACACGGAAATGCGGAATGTTGAGACAATAGTAGGTGTAGAGGCAGTAAAGATTAATCCCGCAGAACACCGTATCGAACTTTCTAATGGTGAAATTTTGGAATATGAAAAACTCCTTTTAAATATGGGGGGAAAACCCATTAGCCCGCCTATTCCCGGGAAGGAATTGGAAGGAGTAACACACTTTTTCACTTTAGATGACGCAAAAGAAATGCGAATGCGGGTTCTGGAAAAAGGCGCGAAGAAAGCGGTCGTCATTGGGGGAGGGCTCATCGGCCTAAAGGCTGTAGAAGCGTTGACCAGCCTGGGTGTACGCGTGGCGATTGTAGAGCTCGCATCGATGATTTTAAGCCGTGCGCTGGATCCGGTTTCTTCACAGATGATGTCTGAGAAAATGCATGCCTGCTGTGTCGATGTTTATACCAGCAATGAAGTAGTAGAAATTATTGGGAATAAGAAAGTTGAAAAAGTACGTCTAAAAACGGGTGAGGAGATTGAAACGGATCTAGTTTATATTGCAATCGGCGTAACACCGGATTCTAAACTCGCGGAAGCGGCTGGACTAAAAGTCAATCGGGGCATAGAAGTCAATCGTTACATGCAGACAAGCGAACCGGATATTTACGCGGCGGGTGATGCTGCAAAAGGCTACAACTTCCTGTCAGGAGAAAATATGGTGATCGCGATCTGGCCGGTAGCCCGAAAGATGGGATTTTTTGCCGGATCTAATATGATGGGGAATAAAATGAAGTACGATGGGTCTATCGTAATGAATTCTCTTTATTTTGAGGATTTTTATACGATTTCCTACGGAGAAACGAACCCGCAAAACCCAGAGGCTTATGAAATTTTAGAAAAAAAGTACAATAAGGGCAGAAGTTATAGAAAATTTATTATAAAAGACGACCGAATAGCCGGCGCGGTTTTTGTGAATGATATCTCGAGGGCGGGTATTGTTAAGAGTTTAATCTATGAGCGAATGCCGGTTTCGAAATACAAAGACCTTCTTTTAAAAGAAGATTCTGCTTTTATTCACCTGCCAAAGGAATACCGGGACGCCGTTTATACCAGGCCTTATGCCGAATTGATTGCGCAGAATTAGAACAATAAAGGGGGGAAGGGCAATCTATGGCCAATGGAAAAATCTTAATCGTTGAAGATGAGATCGTCATCGGTATGGATGTCATGAGCAAACTGGAAAAGCTGGGTTATAAAGTCGTGGATATTGCCGCTTCCGCTGAGGATGCGCTGAGTAAGCTCTCAGAGCTTTCCCCGGATTTAATTTTGGTGGATATTTTTCTCAAGGGAAAAATGGATGGAATAGACCTGGCGGATAAAGTTCAAAAAAACCTCAACATTCCCGTCGTATTCTTGACAGCCTATTTTGATCAAAATCTGATTGAACGGGCAAAAGTAACCTCACCCTATGGTTATATCATTAAACCCTTTCGGGAAAGGGAACTCAGCGTCATTATTGAGATTGCCCTTTATAAGCACAAAATGGATTATGAACTAAAACAGAAACAAAAGGAATTAGAAGAATTAAACAAAAACCTGGAGAAAAAAGTAAAAGAAAGGACTAGAGAAATCCTACAGTTCAAAACAGCTCTGGAAGAAGCCAATTACGGTGTTATTTTCATGGACACTGAGGATAAAATCTTCTATGTTAATGAAACCTATGCCCACACGCTTGGATATCAGGCTTCCGAAATGACCCGAAAGGGCCTGTTTTCTTTTTACTCAGAGGAGCAAAAGAAAAATCTTCTCCAGATCAGGGATATTTTAAGAAAAGAAGAAAGTTTTAATTCTATTGAAGTTTTACATACCCGTAAAGACGGTACGACTTTTCCTATGTTAATGAATGGGAAAGTATTGAAAGACTTGTCTGGTAAGATTTCATTCCTGGCCATTACGGCTGTTGATATCACTCAGCGCAAGCAGATGGAAAACGCCCTCCGGCAGAACGAGGAAATGTTTCGCGAAATGGCGGATTTTCTTCCAGCCGTTGTGTTCGAATTTAACAAAAATTTGCGTTTGACCTACATCAATAAAGCGGGCCTCGAAAATTTTGGTTTTAACCGAAGTGAATTTGACCGCGGCATTTCTATTTTAGATTTATTTGTTTCCGATGAAAGAGAACGGTTTACAAAACAGATTCATTCTGTTCTAAAAGGCGAAGCGGCAAATTTGAAACAATTCCACCTGCTGAAGAAGGATGGTTCTGCCATCAATGCCTTGATTAACACTTCACCGATCTTCAGAAACGGAGAGGTACTCGGAGTTCGGGGCACTATGATCGATATCAAGCCTTTCTTTCTTTCAGCTATTCTTCCGGATGATTCTTTTTTTGAGGAATACCATTTCACACAGCGGGAAAAAGAAATCTTGATCCTACTCGCGCAGAGTTTTAAGTACAAGGAAATCGCGGAAAAACTCTTTATTTCTGAAAACACACTAAAAACTCATATGTCAAACATTTACGATAAAATGGGCGTGAATAGCAAATATGAAATTTTCGATATTATTAAAGACTTTCAGATCAAAAATGTAAGCCGAGACCGTCTTTTCTTTTCCATTCTCAGCATGCTTTTAAAAGATTAATAAAAAAGCCCTCGTTTTTCAACGAGGGCTCTAAAAAATAATGATTTCTTATCTCTTCGAATACTGAGGGCCTTTTCTCGCCTTCTTTAAACCATAATGCTTTCTCTGTACCATTCTGGGATCTCGAGTCAATAAACCATTGCTTTTTAAAACAGCATGGTATTTTTCTTTATCAAGCTTATCCAGTACCCTTGCCAATCCATGACGAATGGCTTCTGCTTGGCCGGTTAGGCCTCCGCCTTTCGCGGTGACACAAACATCACATTTCCCTAAAAGCTCAGTCACTTTCAGGGGTAATCGGACAGTATTCCAAAGACCCTGAGGGAAATACGATTCCAGCTCTCTTTCATTAATAGTAATTAACCCTTTTCCATGGGGAGTAAGAAAAACCCTCGCTATGCTTGTCTTCCTTCTTCCGGTAGCGTATAATTTAACGCTAGTATGTGTCGTCTTGCCTGACATAATCATTGTCCTCCACTAAATCTCAAGCGGCTTGAGTTCAACATTTTTAAAATCGTGCTGGTCACCTTCATATAAATAAAGCTTTTTAATCATCACTTTCGCCAATTTATTCTTTGGAAGCATGCCCTGAACAGCCTTGTGCAATGGAAAAAACGGCTTTTTCTCAAGCATCTTTAAGAAAGGAGTATCTTTCATCCCGCCTACATAACCCGAATAATGGTGATAAACCTTATTCTTCATTTTTCTTCCAGTCAGGATGATTTTACCGGCATTCAAGATAATCACAAAGTCCCCATCATCCAGATGCGCAGTATAAGTAGCTTTATGCTTTCCCATCAATACTTTCGCCGCTTTTGCCGCAACCCTGCCAAGAGGCTTGCCCGCGGCATCTATAACATGCCACTCCCTTTTTATCTGGGGCGCCTTCAACACAAACGTCTTCATTTCATTACCACCCGAAATTTTTTCCATATATTATAATAGAAAATCTCACAATGTCAAATTTTACTTATGGAATATAAATCCATAAATCAGGTATATTATTTCTCCAGTATCAAAAACTCTGTTCTCCTGTTTTTGCTTCGGCCTTCTTCTGTGCTGTTGTCAGCAATAGGTTTGGAAAGGCCAAAGCCGACAGAGCGGAGCCTTTCGGGGCTGATGCCGTTTTTGATCAGGTATTCCATGACCGAGTCAGACCGCCGCTCGGACAGTTTTTGATTGTACTCCTTCGTTCCGACATTGTCTGTGTGGCCCTGTATTGCCAGCTTGATTTTTTTGTTTTTCTTTAACTGCAGAACAATGTCGTCCA
>JAGVOW010000098.1 GCA_020052515.1 Brevinematales bacterium
CATCGTGTCAGGCTATGCTGTGAGAACATTTTTTCCGCGCCGCTCCGCTGACTTTTGCAGGAAGCCTGGGAAAAGAAAGGGGGGACGGGGGATGAGGCAGACTGAGTTTACAACACAACAAAAAAAATAAAGGAGAAAAACTATGTTGAAAAGTAAAATTTTAGCCGCAGCGATAGCTCTTTTGATTGCCGGCTCATGTTTCGCGGATGAGGGAATTTACGGCGGGTTCGGCGGAGTAATAGGCATGGGCCTATTTTCAGACAGTTCAAAACTCAATGACAAACTTTCCGCCGCGGGTTATACAAAAATAAGCGACTACTCCTTTGGTATCGGAGGAGGGGGCGGCGGCATTTTCAAGAATGTCTATGTCGGCGGATGGGGGGTGGGCTTTCCTTCCCAAAAAGTCGACAATGGAAGAAATGTTTTATCCTACTCTTCCGGAATGGGATTTTTTGATGTAGGATTATTGGTTTTTTCTACTGAAAACTTTTGTTTGATACCAAAAATTGGTTTTGGCGGTTACGGCAAGACGATTCAAGTCTCTGCTTCCGCTATCACCAATGTTAGTTTTGACAATATTCTTCAAAATCCAGCGAATACTACTTCTATCACCTTCGGCAACATTGCTTTTGAAGCGTCAATACTGTCCATGTTTAAGCTGGGAATGGCAAACTTTGGCCTTTCCGCCGGTTATATTTTTTCTCCAAAACCAAGCTGGACTGTTTCGAGCGTAAATGAAACCTCCGTATTAGGCCAGCCTGAAACCAGCGAGCATAGTTTTTATTTATCGCTGGGGGTTTACTTCGGCAGTTTTGCGAATGGGTTGAAACAGTCGATAAAAGAATTGGATTCAGGCGATAATGAAAGTAAGTAAGTCTTTTAACGGAATAAATGAATGAATGAAATAATGTATGGAATCAATGAATCTATCCGTACGATTCTGGTTGTATTGGGCATCATCGGCGCTTACCCGGATGTAAAAACAACCAATCTCTTTGTCTACCGAAGTTTCCAGAATCAAGAAATAATAAAAGTACAATTCCGCTGCGAGAATGTCATCAATCCTTCGATCAGGGACATTCTCGAAAGCGGGATCAAGCTCAATGTACTCTACCATGCCCGGACAATTATGGACGAAACTGCCATAATGGAAGAGGAAATCACTCGAAATATCTCTTTTCAGAACAAAGTTTTTTTTATCGACGGCCAGGAAGTGGGCGGCATTGATTTACTTCAGAATGCCCTGGCGGCAACAGAAATGACCGTCCTGACAAACGCCCATGCTTACGCCGGAAAGACTATCCAGACGGACATTAACATTGCCATGAATTGCGAAGCGGCAAAAGAAATTATGAGCCTCTGGGGCAATAGGCCATCTATCAGTCTGAATTATACCTTTAAGGAAAATTAAATGAGAGTCCGATTTATTGTTATCCTCATTCTGGCGATGGTTTTTATTCTATTTTCTTCCATTATTTCGACCTACACCACAATCAGGACCTCTCAGCAGGCTTTTGACAGAGAGGTTTCGTCGCTAGAAGAAACTTTTTCTCAAAACTCCGAGATTTTGCAGAAGATCGCGCTTTATGAAGCCTTTTCCGCGAAACAAGCAGTCGATACCACGAGGCAGCTCATGTTTGTACTTCTGGGAAACATCTTAACAATGGTCATTGTGTTCCTGATCTTTATTTACGGTATTACCAGGCCCATAAAAAAATTATCGTCCGCAGTAAAATCCATTTATTTTGAAAAGAGCAAAGAAGAGCTTTTACTTCAGGAAAGCGGGACTCAAGAAATCAGGCTTCTCATTCGGGCTTTCAATCAAATGGTAGAAAAACTAAAAAATTACGAGAAAATAGTCGGCAATATCCAGAAATACAAGGGCTGGAAAGAAATTTCCAGAATCATTGTCCACGAGATAAACAACATTATTTCACCTATTCAAACCTACATTGAATTCTTGAATGATAGGGTAAATGAGAAAGAGAAAATTATTCTGATCCTCGCAAAGCTCAATGATATGCGCGAAATTCTTCAAAAATTCAGGGGGTTGTCGCACTTACCGGAAGCCCACCTCGAAGAAGCCAATATTGTCCCAATGATCAAAGAAATCTGCAGGGAGTATAAAAACACCACCTTATTGGAAAGCAGTGAAGTGAAATTAAAAATAGATATTGTTTTGTTCAAAGAAATTCTGCGCAATCTTATCAAAAATGCCGCGGAATCCGGAGAAAGTATTTCCGTGGAGGTTGGAATCCTTCAGGGGGGAAATAAAACGACTGTTTTTGTAAAAGACAATGGCCGGGGAATAAAGTCGGAAACCCTCTCAAAAATTTTTGAGCCCGGTTTTTCTACCAAAAAAGGAAGCATCGGCATTGGCCTCTGCATTGTGAAAAGCCTCGCAGAGGAACAGAGCGCCAGGATTGAAGTGGAGAGCGAAGAAGGAAAAGGAAGCTGTTTTAGAGTTGTTTTTGACAAATGAATTCCCCCTTAAAAAAGGGGGAATAATTGAAAGGAGTCTAAATGAAAATATTGATCGTTGATGATAATGAAGATGTTTTATCCAGTCTGAAAGGCGTGTTTACAGAATACGAAATTTTGACCGCGGATTCCATTGCCAGCGCGAAAAAAAATCTGGAAAACGAAAACACGGATGTCGCTATCATTGACATTATGCTAGGAGAAGAAGACGGCCTTGAACTGCTCCGGCATATAAAAAGCTGTTTTCCCGCGATTGAATGCATTATGATTTCAGGCTACTCCACTATAGAGAAAGCAGTGCTTTCCATAAAGATGGGCGCATTTGACTTTGTCGAAAAACCAATATCTTATCAGAGAATGAAAGTGGTTATCCACAACGCACTGGAGCACAAACGCTTTTCGCAAATCATACAAAAAGAATTAGACAAATACAAAATGGTAGGAGCCTCCAGCGCCTTAAAAAAACTCAATGAAATGATTGAGAAAGCGGCGCAGACAGACTTTCCTGTCTTGATTATGGGAGAAAGCGGGGTGGGAAAAGAGCACATTGCCCACCTTATTCATTTAAAAAGCAAACGCTCCGAAGACGAGATGATCAAGCTCAATTGCTCAGCCATACCGGAAAACCTTTTTGAAAGCGAGCTTTTCGGATACGAAAAAGGGGCTTTTACGGGCGCCGGGTCAATGAAAAAAGGGAAAATAGAATTAGCCGCTTCCGGCACGCTTTTTATGGATGAAATCGGCGAAATGCCTCTTTCTCAGCAGGCAAAATTACTCCGGGTACTGGAAGATAAAGAATTGACCCGGCTGGGCGGAGAAAGAAAAATTAAAGCGGATTTCCGCTTAATCTGCGCGACCAATAAAGATTTAAAAGAAGCCGTAAAAGAAAACAAATTCCGGGAAGATTTTTATTACCGCATCGGCGTTTTGATCCTCGAAGTGCCGCCTCTCCGCGAAAGGAAAGAAGATATTCCGGCATTAGCGGCTAACTTTTTCGAGGAAGCCTGCAATGAGAACGGCGGAGTGATGAAAGACATTACCGACTCTGCTTTAGAAGCAATTGCTTCCCTACCCTTTAAAGGCAACATTCGCGAATTAAAAAATTTGATGCAGAGAATCTTTGTTTTTTCAGAATCCAGTAAAATTGATGCTTCTGAAATAAAACGAATCATTCAGATACCCGATAAAGGGCAGAACAATTCATTGTTCGACAAAACTATGCCTTACCAGGAAGCAAAAAAAATTTTAGAAAAAACCTACATAGACACCCAGCTTCGGTTACACAATGGAAACATATCTAAAACCGCTGTGAGTTTAGGCATCCTACCTAATAACCTGATGAGAAAAATAAAAGACTTGAACTTAAATTGAATTGATTTCTTTTCTTGACAGTTCTGCAAATTATGTTAACCTATTATGGCCCCTTGTAAAGGGCAATTCTATTTTGAGGAAGCCGTGGATAGATACAAAGATGTCCCTGAATGGGTCTCTTACGAAGAAAAACGAAAGATTGAGATTCTGAATGAAGTGGGAATATTTGATAAGAATGAAATGGCCCTGTTTTTTGCCCTCACGGAATACTCAGAGAAATACCAAACTTCCTACCTTCCTTTTAAAAACCTTTACCGCTTCATTTATGATTACGGTTTAAAGGTAAACAATAACGCCCTTAAAGTAGAAGAAAATATCGTTAATTTACTCAAAAAAATTTACACCCCGCTTCATAAGAAAAATTATTGCCTGGTAGACAATCAAAACAACAAAATTGTCGCTTTCATTCTGACGAACCCAAAAGCTTTAGATTACGATCAGATAAAAAATATTATTGAGAAATTGAAAAAAGAATACCAGGATATGAATCAAGATGAAAGGAAACCTTTTCCGGGGGGCAGCTATATTCCACCCAGCGGATTATCCGCAAAGTTTCTAAACATTGTTTCCATAAAAAACTTGTCCACCCAAAAAATAACAGAACTGGAACAGGCCGGCCCTATCACAAAAATCCTTCTTTCCAACAGCAATGATTTTTTTATTGCCACAGAAGATCTGCCGACCCTTTTGCAAAAGGCTTTCGAAAAAGTAAAGAAATTTTTGCTCAGGTCCAGAGAGACTGGCTCTCTCATCATTGTAAAACTGAAAAGACAATATCCGAGTATGACCAATATCAATAAACCCGAAGATCTTACGAGAATTGACATAAACCGCCCTCAGTTTTGGGCTTCTGTATGTGGCGAGATTCTCTCTTATGTGCAGTCAGACGCAAAGGAAAAAGTCATTGCCCAGTCGGCAGAAATCGTTGAATATCTCTCTATCATTCAAGGAGAACAGAACCAGCGTCAGTCCCATGATGATAAATCTTTAGAAGTGACTCTGAAAATTATGGAAACCTACCCCATCCTTTTTTCAAAAAAGCAGCTCCTCCAGCTTCGTGAAAAACACCCCTATTTAAAACTCTATTCAGAAAGGGATTATATTGACTTTGTTAACCGTTTTATTAATTATGCTTCCGACACCAGAGAGGATGGCGTTCCTCCCATGATTATTCCGCTCAATATCAAAGGAGAAATAAAATACATCCACCGGCAGCATTTTTTCCACACTTTCTTTGATAAAATAGACTCGCTTTCCTATCAAATCAAGAAAGAATTATTAGAGAAAAGTAAAATTGAACCAATCAGCTTTATGGAAAATCCAATTTTGAGATCCCAGGAATCTTTTGATAAATACATTGGCGAGGTTTTTCAAAAAGAAGACGAAATGATAGTCCAGATACTTCAAAACTCAGATTTGTTGTACCGACTGATGCGCTTTTCTGCCGAAAAAGAGCCCTCTCTGACCGGCCAGATTGACCGTTTTTTCTATCCGGCCCTGCATGGCAACGCGGTACCGGCAAAAAAGCCCTTGTCCGAAATCCTTCAATTGGATTGGAATAAAATATTAAAAGACGCCAGAGCTAATATTCCCCTGACTTACCGGATTTCTTTCTTAAGGGCCATTATGAAGTGGTTCAAAGGTTTCGGCAGAAGTATGGAGAAAGCCATTGACCATCAGATGATTGAAAGGCAAAAAATGAGCAGGCATTCAACGCCGAAAGTTGCGCACTCAAAGGAAAAAGCTCAGGAAAAACCTCTGCAAAGCAAGGAAGAAACCAATAGAAAGCAAAAGAAAGAAGCTATGATTAAAGCGCTTCAATCTTACAGTAAAGAATTGCTGGGGCAAAGAGACCTGCAGCAAACCCTTTCTTACTATGAAGCAAAATGGAACCTCAATCTGAGTCAAGTTGCTAAACAATCTAATATAGAAATGGTAAAAGAAAAAATTTTAACACGGCTGCGTTCCGTGAAAAACCACTCTGTGGAAACGATCAAAAAAGAAACCGGCGATATGATGGCAACCGAAGAGATTTTTCACGCCGTCCACGACCGGGAAGCGCTCAAAAGTTATATTGAGCTCTACATGACCGCTACTGTCCTGCAAAAAGAAAAGAAAGAGAAATGACGTGCTGAAAGCGGGTGAATTTGGCCTCATTGGACAAATCAAAGAAAATTTTTCTCCTCTCTACCGAAAAGCAATCGGCATTGGCGATGATGCGGCCATAATAGAAAATAACCTATTAGTCACGACAGACGCTTTAGTAGACGGCGTACATTTTCTCTCGGATAAAATAAATTTTGAGGACCTAGGCTATAAATCCTTTGCGGTCAATATCAGTGATATCGCCGCAATGGGCGGATACCCGCTTTACGCATTCCTCACTCTGGGCATTTCAAAAGCCATTCAAGACAAGCAAATCAGAGAGTTTTTAAAAGGCGCTCAAAAAATCCGCGAGAAATTTAAATTTGACCTGCTGGGCGGCGATACGGTATCATCGGGCACTTTTTTCATTTCCATTACTATGATTGGGAAACCTTTTCATAAACCACTCACCCGAAGCGGCGCTAAAGCGGGAGATTTTATTTACATGTCAGGCAAATCAGGCGACAGCGCGATTGGCTTAGAAATGATAAAAAGACAAATGAAGCACCCTGTTGAAAACAAGGCCTATTTTCTGATGCGGCATTACCTGCCCGAACCTCGTGTCACTCTCATTCAGTATTTAGTGAAGCATTTTCGCATCAATTCCTGCATAGATGTGAGCGATGGGCTCTTAGGCGATCTTTCCCACATCGCGGAAATGAGCAAAACAGGTTTCAGCCTGGACGCGGATAAAATCCCTATATCCAGGGAAGAAATAGGAGCTTTTTTTTCCAAAAACGAATCGTATTTCAAAAAACTTGCCTTTTCCGGCGGTGAAGATTATGAACTTCTTTTTACTTCTCCAAAGAAAATAGATGAAAAGAAAGTCCTGAAGGAAACCGGCGTGTTCATTACCGAGATCGGCAAAATAACAGATGGAAACAAAAACATCTTTTCTCAAGGCAAAAAGATCAACTGGAAATCCATCAAAAAAGGGTTCAGCCATTTTTAGCCAATCTTTGCTTTTTCTCCCATTTTTTTTTAAAATAATAGGCGCCTCACCCCCGCCCCCTCTCCACTTACGGCGGAGAGGAGTGAAGAAGTGCCGGTTTGTACACTCCCCTTCTCTGCTCCGGCAGTTTCGCAACCGGAATGGAGAAGGGGGATGGGCAGGCTGTCGCTAAATTGAAAAATGCAGCCGCAAGCTTTAGCTTGCGCTTAATTTACGTGGGCTAAAGCCCGCGGCTACATTAGAATTATTAATTTAGCGACAGCCTGTGGGGGATGGGGGATGGGGCGGAAGTTAAATTTCTAAAGAGGTACTTTATGGCTTACCAGCACATTCAAATACCAGTAGCAGGCGAGAAAATAAGCGTTTCGGATAAAAAATTAAGGGTACCGGATAACCCTATTATTCCGTTCATAGAAGGAGATGGCACTGGCCCTGATATATGGCGCGCCGCGCGCTCCGTCTTCGATTTTGCGGTCGAAAAAACTTATTCTGGGAAAAAGAAAATCCATTGGATGGAAATTTATGCAGGCGAGAAAGCAAGCGCGCTTTACAAGACCTTCCTTCCCGAGGAAACTCTGGAAGCGGTAAAAGAGTATATTGTCGCGATCAAAGGCCCCCTTACAACGCCTGTCGGCGGAGGCATTCGAAGCCTGAATGTCGCTTTAAGGCAGGAATTGGACCTTTATGCCTGCATCCGTCCGGTAGAATACTTTCCGGGAACACCCTCGCCGATGAAGAAACCCGAATCTGTCGATATGATTATTTTCCGGGAAAACACTGAAGACGTTTATAGCGGAATAGAATGGGCTAAGGATTCCGAAGAAGCAAAGAAAATCATTGAATTTTTAAAAACCAGTATGAACAAATCTATCAGGGCAGATTCCGGAATCGGCATTAAACCCATTAGCGAATTCGGCAGCAAGCGCATTATGCGAAAAGCGATGGAGTACGCTGTGGCTAATGGGAGAAAAAGCGTCACAATTGTCCACAAGGGAAATATTATGAAATTCACGGAAGGCGCTTTTAAAACTTGGGCTTATGAAGTCGCTGTGAAAGAATTCAGAAATAATGTGGTTTTAGAATCCGAGATGGCCGAAGGCAAGAGCGCCGCAGGCAAAATCATCATAAAAGACCGGATTGCAGACAGTATGTTCCAGCAAGTTCTCATTAAACCCGAAGAATACGATGTCATCGTAACTACGAATCTCAACGGTGATTATCTGTCCGACGCTATTGCCGCTCAAGTGGGCGGTTTGGGGATGGCTCCTGGTTCAAATATTGGAGACTATTACGCCGTCTTCGAGGCCACCCATGGAAGCGCACCGAAATACGCGGGATTGAATAAAGTCAATCCCGGATCTGTTATCCTCTCCGGCGTAATGATGCTCGAATACATCGGCTGGAATGAAGCGGCAAGGCTCATCAAAAAAGCGCTGGGGAAAACGATCCAGAACAAGACTGTGACCTACGATTTAGCCCGGCAGATAGAAAACGCGAAAGAGCTGAAATGCAGCGAATTTGCTCGGGAAATCTGTGCTAATATAGCCTCTTTTCTGGAGGAAAAATGAATTTGGCCAGTTGGTTGGACCATAAGCTCCCTGAAGTAGCAAAAAGCCTGGGGGAAATTAATGCCCATTATTTCCTGCAGGAAAACACGATCGGTTTTAATGGGAAAGAATCTATCTACCAAATTCTGGAACTTCTTCGAGCAGCTCTATTCCCCGAAATGTATGATGAAGAGCCCAATGATTTATCCCGTGTAAACATTACCATCGGCAACCGGCTAAGAGAAGCTTCCGTTGAACTTTCAAAAATTATGGAAAAAGTACTGGAATATCAATGCCGAAAGAAAAACTGCGGGAATTGTGACTTCAAAAAGATCGCTTTAGATACTACTATGGACCTTCTGGATCATTTGCCGGAGATCCGGGAAATTCTTCAGACAGACATAGAAGCAGCTTATTCCGGAGACCCTGCGGCGAAGTTTACAGAGGAAATTATTCTCAGCTATCCTTCTATAGAAGCGCTGACTATTTACCGGATAGCGCACTTTCTCTATGAAAAAGGCATTCCGCTTATTCCGAGGATTATGACCGAAAGCGCTCATCAAAAAACAGGAATTGACATCAATCCGGGCGCGAAAATCGGGAAATATTTTTTTATTGACCATGGCACAGGTGTGGTAATCGGCGAGACAGCTTTCATTGGCGAGCATGTCAAGCTCTATCAGGGCGTAACACTGGGCGCGAAAAGTTTTCCGCTGGATGAATGCGGAAACCCAATAAAAGATATAAAGCGCCATCCGGATATTGAAGATTATGTCGTCATATACGCGGGAGCGACTATTCTAGGAGGAGACACCCTTATCGGGCATCATTCTGTAATAGGCGGCAATGTCTGGCTGACTCATTCAGTGCCTCCTCATTCCACTGTTTACAATTCCCAGCCGTCGCCAACCATCAAGCGTAAAATCAATTTTCCTTGACATTTCCCTTTTTTCCTTTAAGCTAATAGGGGGGATAGTATGGAGGGCTTCCATGGCTAATGAAAAAATTAAACTGCTTGTCGTCGCCAGCGAGTCAGTGCCATTCGCAAAAGTGGGGGGATTGGCCGATGTAGTAGGCGCATTAGGAAAAGAACTGTTCAATAAAGGGATGGACGTTAGAATTGTTATACCGGAATACACATGCGTTCAGGATTATATAAAAGAAAATCAAATTTCTATCTTAAATAGCCACGAAATTTCTATTCCATTGGAAAGCGGAACCGCAAAAGGCAAAGTGGATGAAATTAATTACGACGGTGTCACTTATTATTTGATTGACAATCCTCATTACTTTAAAAGAGATGGAATTTACATTGACAGCAAGACGAAAAATGATTATAGCGATAGCCTGGAAAGGTTTACATTTTTCTGTAAATCTGCCCTGGAAGCAGCTAAAATATTTGATTTCAGGCCGGATATTGTTCAATCCAACGATTGGCAAACCAGCCTGGTGCCGGTATACTTAAAAACTGTTTATAAAGTCGACCCCTTTTATAAGTCCATTAAATCCATATTGTTGATTCACAACTTATCCTACCAGGGAATATTTCCAGTTGAGCAGTTCACTATTACTGGACTGGATTGGAAATACTTCACGGTCAATGGACTTGAGTATTATGGCCATCTGAACCTGATGAAAGGGGGAATTGTATTCTCCGATACGGTTGTCACCGTCAGCGAAACTTACGCGAGGGAAATACAAACAGCCGAATACGGCAATGGCCTGGAGGGCATCACTAAAAACAAGGCCGCGCAAAACAAGCTCCTTGGCATTGTAAATGGTGTAAACTATCAAGAATGGAATCCTCAAATAGATATTTATTTAAAGCAGAAATACAACCTTAATTACCAGCTTTCCTCTTTTGAAAACAAGAAGAAAATTAAAGAGCTTTTTTTGAAAGAACATGGCATTGTTGCGCCGAACATGCGCAAGCCCTTGATTGGTATGATTTCCCGCTTAGTGGATCAAAAAGGGTTTGACTTGCTTTTTGAGATCATTGACGGACTTTTAAAAGATGGCATTTATTTTACTTTATTGGGAACCGGCAAATATGAGTATGAAACCAGGCTCAAAGCAATCAAAGAGAAATACCCTGAGCAGGCGCTTGTATTTATCGGCTTTGATATTCCCCTTTCTCATCACATTGAAGCCGCCTCTGATATATTCCTTTTACCTTCCCGCTATGAGCCATGCGGGTTAAACCAGCTTTATAGTATGAAGTATGGCTCTGTTCCGGTCGTCAGGAATACAGGCGGGCTTGCTGACACAGTAAAAGATGGGAAAACCGGGTTTATTTTTAACGATTATAGCCCGGAGGAACTCCTGATTACCCTGAAAAAAGCAGTCGAACTTTACGAGAATTCACATGAAAAATGGCTGAAAATGGTAGAAACCGGCATGAATGAAAACTGGTCCTGGGATAGAGCCGCTCAAAAATACCTGGATCTTTATAAAACTTTGAAAGACTCTTAAGGAGCTGAAAAGATGAGTTTATCTCAAGCTGATAAGAATCTGTTGTCCGAAACCATCAATCAAACGTTATCCCAGATTCCGGCTTTCTTGAGAGGAACGGTAAACGCGCAGAATATTACCTTGTTTTTAAAAGGCATTCCGTCTCAATTTAGAAACTACACTCTTTTAGAATTGATTGAAGCGGTGGAAGAGTCATGCGCGGACGGAAAAATAAAAGGGTAAGATAAAATCCCCCTGCTCCCCCCTTTTTTTAAAAAGTGGGAAATGGCAAATTTGAGGAGGTGTTTATGTTAATGAAAAGATTGATACTGTCGGTTTTTGTTGTTTCTATTTTTTCTTTTTTTTCATGCGGCCCAGCTGTGCCGACGAAAGAAATAGAAGATGCTAAGACATCGCTAGAGAGGGCAAGAAGTATAGACGCGACTGTCTATGCCCCGCAAACATTTATGGACGCGGAAACCGATTACAAAGACGCGAATAAATTTGTGGAAAACAAAAAAAATCAAGAGGCAAAAGACAAGGCCGTTTCTTCCAAAACTAAGGCGGAACAATCTTACGAAGAAGCCAGAACAAAAAGGGCGGATACTGTTTATCAAAAATGTTTTTCCCTCTTAGAATCTTCCGAGAAGAATTTCGCTGCCCGCTTATTACCTGAAAAATACACTTCAGCGAAACAGAATACAGAAAAGCTCAAAGAATTATATGAAAATAAAGATGCAGATGCCGTTTACTCTAATGGATTGCCTCTCAGCCAGGAACTTCAAGAAATACAAAATTTTTGCGCCGGCGAGGTAGAAAAAACAAAGAATGCCATCGCCCAAAGCCAGGATAAATACGATACCGCTGAAAGCAAGGAAGCAGTTCGCCTGTACGCTCTGGAAGATTTGAAAAAAGCCATACCGCTCCTGGAAGAATCCAGGAAAAATTATGAATCAGGCGATCTCTCCTTATCGCAGTCTAAGGCAAAAGAAGCCCAGAACATGGTAGACGCAGCGGTAAAAAAGGCAGAAGCTGAGTATCAAAAATACTTAAGCCGAAAAGGCGGAACCAATCAGACCATTGATTTAGACAGCCAGAAAGAAAATGAGGTTCAAAAACAGAAGGCCGCAAACTATATTGAGCAGGCAAAAGAACGGCTGGAAAAATTGAAAACGAAAAAGCAAAGCGCCCTTCCTTCTTTCCTGCATTTTTCATCAGACATGAATATCACCAATACAAATACTACAGCTCCAAAAACCATGGACGATAAAAATATTACCATAGATGTGGTGGAAAAATACATTCATCAGGCAGAAGAAGCTTTTCAAAAGCAGGAGTACTTAGATTCCGCAGATTACGCAAGAGAAGCGATCCGAATAGCCGATCTGCTGATGGCAATGGAAAACTACCAATCTTACAAGGTGAAGTTAAACCCGCAGAACCGTGATTGTTTCTGGAAAATTTCCGGTTATATGTACGATAAAACATGGCTTTGGCCTACTATCTGGAGAGCAAATAAGTATCAAATACAAGATCCCGATTTGATTTTCCCGGGACAGGAATTAAAAATACCGCCGGCTTTAACAAAATAAACGCAATGCCCCTGGAGAAAATAAAGATACTGCGCTTTAGAAACCATAAAGAAATAGAAATAGAGGGGGTTTCGGCGACGAACCTGTTGATCGGAGAAAACGGCAGTGGAAAAACGAATTTTTTAGAGGCTATTTTTCTGCTTTGCCGGGCTTCGCCATTTCGAAGCGTTTCTTTCTCTGACCTTATTCAGTGGAATGAAAACTCTTTTTACATTGGCGGTTTGATCGACAATCTTCAGGCGGAAATCGGTTATTCTTTAGAAAAAAAAGTGTTAAAAATCAATTCTAAAACGGTTTCATTTCAAGAATTTACTTCAAACCAGAACGTGCTTACCTTTCTGCCGGAGGATATTTTTATTGCCAGTGGTTCGCCGGAAGATCGGCGGGGTTTCATAGACAAGATCCTATCCTCTTTAGATAGCGAATACTTCTTCGCCCTGCAGCGCTATCACCAGGCACTGAAACAGCGGAATTCACAGCTCAAACTGGCCCCGAAAGACGCGTTTATATGGAATGAAGAACTCATCCGGTGGGGCAGTAAGCTCATAGAAAAAAGGCTTACCTGGACTCAACTTATCAATAAAAGCATTAGGCCAATTTACTACGACTGGTATCAGCAGGAAATTGAGTTGAAATATTTAAACACCTTTAAAATTGAGAATTCTATCGCGGATTCTTTCGCGAAAACACTGGAAAAAACAAAAATTCAGGAAGTTTATAAAAAATGCACTCAAACCGGCCCCCACCGGGATAACTTTGAAATACTGAGCCGCGCAAAGAACTCGCGTTTTTTCGCTTCTCAGGGACAGAAAAGGGCTATATCTCTTGCTCTGAAACTCTGCTTTTTGGAAAACAGCGAAAAAATCTTTGGGGGGGCACCTATCCTTTTAATAGACGATGTGCTCCTGGAATTGGACGCGAATCGCCGCGAAAAATTTCTGGAAAGAATCGGCGAAAACTATCAAACCTTTTTTACCGCTACTTCAAAGGAGCTTCTTCCGACTATTCAGAGAAAAGCCCGAGTTTTTCGCGTTGAGAATGGAATGATTCTGGGGTAAAATCTTTATTCTATCAATTCTATAGAATCAAAATAAAAATCAAACTTTCCCGTATTGCTTATTATAGCATCGTCCGAAAAAAATTGAATTTCGTTTAAAGGAAGGTCAATTTTATTATTAATCAGCCCTTCCGGACGTTGGAAATCCGTTCTGAATTCAAAATCCCTGATAACAGCTTCGATTTTTGTCCACTTTTCTTTAGAGGGACCAAGCGGGAGACTGGTAAAATATTCCTCGGAATTTTTGTCATTCAGAAATATCCCATAGACATCATTCCCTGCCATTTTTTTAAACCAAAGACGAATAATAGATGAATTGCTTGCTTCCGAATGATCAAGAAGCAGAGACAGATGAATATAGTTTGAACAAAAACCACTGAAATGGAGCGCCTTTCTTTCGCTTTTAGATGGTTCCAGTGTAAATGAACTTTCCGGATCACAATAAACCATCAGATGCGCAGACTTTTCTTTGTTATGTAGAGAGTAATCCGAAGTACCTATAACTTTATTATTTACCGATCCGTTTAACGAAAAATCTCCCTTAAAATCAAAAGAATAATCTATCTTCTCCTGATAAGATATATTTGCGCTCTTACCCGGATTTAAAACAATATTTTTATCCATTACTTTCTTTGAGTCCAGCAGGCGTTTCAACTCAACATGATTGGTTTTGCCACTAATGATATCAAGCCTAAACAAGAAATTATCATTTGTTAAAAACGCAATGTGCTTGCTATTAATAAGTAAATCGTATTCCATCCCCCCCAGTTTGAAATCCCTAAAGTTCAAATGAGCAATATAAGTCTTTTCTTTTAATAGAAAACTACTGATATCCTGATTAATTTTATCGATGGAGTCAAATATCTCCATATCGGTAAAAGAATAATAAGTGTTGGAATAGGTTTCGCCGGAATTCCCTTCAAGGGCTTGAATGGTAATTTTTATCTTCGGATTCATTGGATTCCCATAAACCATATAATTCCCATAAATTAAATAATTCGGTTTTTCTTTATCCATTATTAAGGATGCGTCCTTTGAATTCAACTTGAGCAAAAAATTCTTTTCCGGGATGTCCATGCCGGGAATATACAATAAATAAGAAAAGAAAGAATTAAAAAGCTGCGTTCGAAGAAGAACAGATCCCGGATAAACGGAAATTTTGGAATAATTTTGCAAAGGAAGAATAATAACTCTATTGATTGAATTCATAGTGGCCGGATCGATTTCTTCTCCATAGGCATGAAGTGTTATTCCCATGAAAATAATTAGCACTAAAAAGCAGAAAAGCAAAATTTTATTCATCATCTTACTTCTCCATCCTGGATATTTGCCTTTGTTTCAATTTAATACTCAGCTAATTATAATTTCTCTATAAAAAAATATCAAAAAACGACGAAAGTCACGAACGGACATGAATGTCACGAAGAACTAAAACCTTAGAAATCCGCGGGTTGAACTTGTGCTGAGCGTAGCCGAAGCATTGGATTTTAGTGCTGACCCGATGTTTCACACGGAGGCACAGAGGATGCGGAGAACGAACGGCGGAAACCACTAAACACACGAAAAGCACGAAAGTTAGCTTGTTTAGCATGGAAAAATAGGCGAAGCGGCATGGAATAAAGGGTTTATGTGGCTTTCATGTTTTTTGTGGTTGCAAAATGTACCCAAAGTAACGTTGACAACGATACCCTAAAAATGATATAATGTGAAAATTTTTTTCAAAAAATTTCAATTTTGGGCAAGGAAAAATGTAATATTATAGAATAAAAAATTTTTTGGGGGATAAACCCATGCGAAAGTTAACAATGATTCTATTGACTCTTGTCGCTATTTCATTCAATTATGCAAAAGCCTCTTCCGCTAGATTAAGCAGTATGGGTGTGCCGGTTTGGGGATTGAGAGACGACTCAGAATCTATCGATCTCTCGCCTGCGCTTATTACTCGGCTAAATAGTTCAATACTATTGGTGGATGCGGATTTTTCCTATAACTGCGGAATTCAGTCGAATACCAGTGTGCATTTATCCACAAATTCTTTTGATATTAACAAGAACAGTTATCTATCTATTAACAGCAGGACTGCTTATCTCTCTTTAAATTCCGGGTTTGGTTATGGAATAATATTCAATCCTAATTTCACTATAAGAGGCGAGGAAACCATAAAAAGCTATTACAACAACCCTCTTATTGAAGATAATTTAATTAGTGCCTTTGGCGTCAATCCGGCGGATCTCTCTTTGCTCCTTGGGATAAAATTAGGAGATTCTTTTTCTATAGCAATAAAACCCCGTATTTTATATACCCTGAATGTGTTCAGCGAAAACAATAAAACAAATGACATCCTGGTTGAAACAAATATAGGCGCAGGTGATTTTGTGGCCTGGGGTATGGATACGGGGCTCAATTTTGCATTCGGGAAAAACCTGATTGGCCTTTTTGGAGGTTTTATATTTTGTCCTCTGCACTACGTTGAGAGAGGCTCTGAGCAGACGATAGATATCAATGCGGGCCTGATAGGAGAAATGGGTGCTTTGAAAGGCATAGCGAAAGTATCTTATAATCTTTCTACAAAGGACAACCCATCGATTAACAGCATTTTCTTAGACAAAACTTATTCCGTAAATCCAATATTTGGCATCGCCTACAGTGATAAAATACTTGATTCAATCATTCTTGCGCTGGGCATAAAACTATCCTTAATTTTCACTGAATCAGAGTCTTACTTTGTTTTATTCAACACACCCATAGACTATGATAATATTAGCTCCAACCATAATTTTGATTTAGACATCGAATGCTTTGCCGGATTTGAGGGCAAATTCAATGAATTTATCACCGGCAGATTCGGCATGGTTTTTTCCGCTTTTAGCTGGTCTTCATCAGAATCCACTTCAAAATATACCGATGCAGATCATCCTATGTCGCCTTATTTATCAAGTGATTTGATTTACAGCGCGGAGATTTTAAATAATTGGAGATTATCTTCCGGCCTGACAATCCAGCCAACGAAAACTTTTACCATTGACCTTCTCTGGAGTATGGCTCCTTTTATTTCCGGAGGCTGGAACGTTTACAATTGGCAGCACGCAAGCGGGCCAGACAGAACTACCACCGAAGCAAGGGATAATTTGGATATAAGCCTTTCCGCGGCTATAACGGTTAAGATGTAACTCAAAAACCACCTGGAAGCCTTTAAATACAAAGCCGAAATGGCAATAAATGTACCCAAAGTAACATTGACAACGATACCCTAAAAATGATATAATG
>JAGVOW010000008.1 GCA_020052515.1 Brevinematales bacterium
GTTGGGATCAATGTCAACAACGATGGCACAACTTCGCTGACGGGAAGTGCAAGCTATAACGAACAGCAGGATAACGCGTGGAGGGATGAACTCTCTAAGGAAGCCGCGAAGAATGATGCTGCCCTGGCGCCAGTAATAGAAATAGCTTATCTGACTCAGGAAGTCGGTAGTTGGACCCTAAGAGTAAACACCAATAGCCATTCAAAAGTTTTTAGATAAAGAGTTTTGATTCTTATATCTCTTTTCCAATCCTTTTAAATATTGCAGATAATCCATATTAAACCCGCTCCGGTAAAGGTAGACAGTGTTGTTCTGGAAGAGCGGTTCATCGACATGGGTGATCAATCGGGCTTTTTCAAAATCGGGAGTGTGAGGAATGGGGGAATAAAAAGCGAGCATGGGGATGGCGCCGTTTTTATAAATAAAATCCATGCTTTTTTCTACCGATTTATTATCTTGATCTGGCGTATTCAAGAGCGTATAAACACGAATATTTTCTTTTTCAAATCCGGCCCGATAAAGAATTTTCATAGTTTCCTGGAACTCTTCATTGCCGGTTTTATTACCATGTTTGGATTGAAATCCCCTATCGCTGGATTCCAGGGAAAGGCGCAAGTCGACAAACCCGGCTTCTTTCATCAGAAGCGCTGTTTTTAGCTCCAGAAAACGTATGTGCAGGCCATTGGGGGTATAAAAATTGGCCTTTATTCCATTCTGGATTATCCTTTCTAAAATAGGGTCAATGTGGCTTTCGGCGTTTGCGAGGAGCGCGTCGTCATAAAAAGCGATATTTTTTACTTTATAATTTTTTGTCAGATCCAAAATGGTGTCTGCCGCAAATTCTACTGGAAATTGCCAAAACTGTGAGAGCTTTCTGCTTACGCAATAGGAACAATCGAATACACAGCCGGTGGATGTCAGAATAGGTGCGTAGTAGTATTCGCCCAATAAATCGTAAGCTGCCGGCTTTAGCTCTCTGGAAAATGGGAGTGAAGTGACTTTTTCTATTTTATCTAAGCAGGAATCGATTTTTTGATAGGGAACAATGATGTCCGCGCCGCTGTTTTGTTCTGCATGCTCTGGCAATAGAGCGGGATAAATGCCGCCTAAAAGGACTTTGGAAGCGGGAAACACTTCTTTTAGGAGCCGGATGGTGTATTGAACACCTGTGTACCAGTAAGTCATTCCGGATGTGACAAAGATAAATTCCGGGGCTTCGGGTATTTTTTTTAGCTCATTTACAAAAAGTTCTTCGGGTAAACCATATCGCTTGAAGCTTCGTGGAATATCGGAGAGAAGTAATGGGGTTTCAATCCGCTTTCTGGGGAAATTACCCGTTCCAGCTTCTTTGAAAGCAGTCTTCGGAAGAAGCGGGTGTACTCGATTTAAAGCGTTGACAAAGTAAACTTGAAAATGTTCTCTCAAGTAAGAAGCCAGCCAGATAAGCCCCAGCGGCTTTGAAAAATGATCGTAAGCCGCGAAATCCTCAATGTGCGGATTAATGAGAAGAGCTGTTTTTTCTATTTTCCGCTCCTTTTATTTATTAAACGCTGTCGTTTATATGATACACCATTTGTGTTGTAGCCGCAAGCTTTAGCTTGCGATTTATCGCGCGCACTATAGCCCGCGGCTACATAAGGGTGCATGAGAGCCATGATAACCGATTGATTCCGACCAAAAGTTGATAAAATACTCCCTGAAAGGCGGATAAAAACAGTACTATGGGTAGCTTGTTTAATTATTTTTTATAAAATATAATAAGAATATAAAAAAAGGGGAAAGGATTTTTGTTTTTTTAAAAGGGCACTAGAACCACTAATACCCTATTTAACTCCTCCTGCGAGCGGCGCTTCGTAGAGATTTAGAACCTGACTCTACGGGATGCCGCTCGCTTATTTTTGGCCAATCAGCGCTTCCGAACGTTTTCTTGAAAAAATAATCTCTTCTGCTTAAAATAGTATTAGCTATTAGCTAAAGGGGTATTCAGTGAAAGGTATTATATTGGCTGGCGGAAGCGGGACCAGGCTTTATCCGCTCACTATTTCCGTATCGAAACAAATCCTGCCTGTTTTTGACAAGCCGATGATTTATTACCCCTTGTCTACATTAATGCTTTCGGGTATCCGCGATATTCTGATTATTTCAACGCCCAATGATTTGCCCCTTTTTCAAAATCTTTTTGGGGATGGGTCTCATCTGGGTCTGTCTTTTTCTTATGCGGTCCAGCCTCAGCCGAATGGTATTGCGCAGGCTTTTATCATTGGGGAAAAATTTATTGGAAATGAGCAGGTTGCGCTTGTGTTGGGGGATAATATATTTTATGGCGAGGGGTTTACAGACATTCTTCGGCAGGCCGGGCAGATTTCAGATGGAGCGGTGGTTTTTGGTTACTATGTCAAGGATCCCGAACGTTACGGGGTGGTAGAATTTGACGAGAAGTGCTGTGTGAAAAGTATTGAGGAAAAACCCAAAACGCCGAAGTCCAATTACGCTGTAACAGGCCTTTATTTTTATGATAATCAGATTGTGGAAATCGCGAAAAATTTAAAACCCTCGGCGAGAGGGGAATTAGAGATTACAGATGTAAACAAAGAATACTTGAAACGCGGCCTTTTAAAAGTCCAGATCTTAGGGCGCGGCATGGCGTGGCTGGATACCGGAACTCATGAGAGCCTTCTGGAGGCAAGCTCTTTTGTCAGGACGATTGAGCATCGGCAGGGGTTAAAGATTGCCTGTATTGAAGAAATTGCTTATAGTAAGGGATATATTAGTAAAGAGAAGCTTCTCGAGCTGGCAAAACCATTGGCAAAGAACCAATACGGAGAGTATCTTACGCAGCTTGCAGAACAGGCCGGGAGGTAACGCTTGCCTTTTATAGAGACAGGTATTCCTGGCGTTGTTATTTTTGAGCCTAAAGTTTTTGAGGATGAGAGAGGCTACTTTTTCGAGGGTTACAACGCAAAGATTTTCGAAGAGGCGGGCATAAAAAAAAACTTTGTTCAGGACAATCAATCCAGGTCTAATCGCGGGGTTTTACGCGGCCTGCATTATCAGCTTGCCCCTTACGCGCAGTCAAAATTGGTCCGGGTTTTAAGCGGGGTAGTCTACGATGTGGCTGTGGACATCCGGAAAAATTCACCTTATTACGGGAAATGGGTAGGTGTGGAGCTTTCCGGGGAGAATAAGAGACAGTTTTACATTCCGGCTGGTTTTGCGCATGGCTTTGTAGTGGAAAGCGGGACGGCGGAATTTTTTTACAAATGCGATCAGTTTTACCGCCCTGAATCAGAAAGGGGCATCCTTTTTAATGACCCTTCTTTAAATATTAATTGGCGGCTTTCGCCTGAAGAACTGGCGCTGTCGCCAAAAGATAAAATCCTTCCGGTTTTATCGAAAGCGGAAAATAACTTTGTTTATGGAGAATTCTAATGGCAGTCCTGGTAACCGGCGCAAAGGGCCAATTGGGAAGCGAATTGAAAGATTTGGCGCTTCTTTATCCTTCTCAGGATTTTTTGTTTACGGATGTGGAGGAATTAGACATCACGAACTTTCAGGCGGTGGACGCTTTTTTTAAACAGAATGTCATTGAAAGCGTGATTAATTGCGCCGCTTACACCGCGGTGGACAGGGCTGAAAATGAAAAGGGAAAAGCCTACCTGATCAATGCTGTGGCCCCCAGGAATCTGGCTATTTTATCCAGCCGCTATGAGGCGAAATTGATCCAGATTTCGACAGATTTTGTGTTTGACGGAAAAAAAGCACAGCCTTATGTGGAAACGGATAAACCGAAGCCTTTGTCAGTTTATGGGAAAACGAAGCTTGCGGGTGAGAAGGAAATTTTTAGATACGCGAAAAGCGCTCTTATCATTAGAACAGCATGGCTTTATTCAGCCTATGGGAATAATTTTGTGAAGACGGTTCAAAGACTGGCCCGGGAAAAGAGCTCTATTAATATTGTCTGCGACCAGATCGGCACGCCGACTTACGCGAAGGACTTGGCGTCGGTAATCTTGAAAATTCTGCCTTTGTTTAAGGAAAATTCCCGTGAAATTTATCATTTTTCAAATGAAGGAACAGCGAGCTGGTATGATTTTGCAGTCGCGATTTGTGAGTTTTCGGGTTTGAAGAGCGCTATTATTCCCATTGAGACAAAAGATTATCCAACTCCGGCAAAGAGGCCCGCGTTTAGTGTTTTAAATAAGGCAAAGATTAAAAGGGACTTTGGTCTTTCTACACCCTATTGGAGAGATTCTTTGAAGGAATGCATAGGAGAGAAACAATGAAATCTATTCTCATTACCGGGGGTGCCGGTTTTATTGGTTCTAATTTTGTCCCTTACTTTATTAGTATACATCCGGATTATTTTTTAGTAAATCTGGATAAACTGACCTACGCGGGCGATCTTTCTCACTTGAAGGAAGCGGAAAATCATTCCCGCTATCGATTTGTAGAAGGGGATATCTGTGACCGGGGTTTAGTGAATTCTTTATTCCGTGAATACGAAATAAAGGGAGTTATCCACTTTGCGGCAGAGTCTCATGTTGATAATTCGATTGCTATGCCGGATGTGTTTATTAAGACGAATGTAAATGGGACTTTTGCTGTTCTGGACGCCGCGAAAAATTTCTGGATGAAAAATCCCTTTACCTATAAACCGCAGTATGCTGGCTGCCGGTTTCATCATATTTCTACTGATGAAGTTTATGGAACTCTGGGAGAAACTGGCCTTTTTACGGAAAGCACGCCTTACGCGCCCAATTCTCCTTACAGCGCTTCCAAGGCGTCCAGCGATATGCTGGTGAGGGCCTATCACCACACTTATGGATTGGACACGATTACTACGAACTGTTCGAATAATTATGGGCCCAAGCAGCATTCTGAAAAATTGATCCCTACTATTATCCGAAAGGCATTAGCCCTGGAAAAAATACCCATTTACGGGGATGGAAAGAATATTCGTGATTGGCTTTATGTGCTGGATCATTGCAAGGGGATTGACTTGGCTTTTCATAAAGGCAGGAGTGGAGAGACCTACAATATTGGCGGGAGAAACGAAAGGACGAACATGGATATTGCGAGAAAGATATGCGGTTTGCTTGATCAGGAAAGGCCCGGAAAAGACGGCAAGTCCTACTTAGAATTAATTTCTTTTGTAGAGGACAGGGCTGGCCATGATAAGCGTTACGCTATTGATGCTTCAAAGATTGAGAATGAGTTGGGCTGGAAGGCGGAAGAAAATTTTGATTCTGGAATTGTTAAGACCGTTGGGTGGTATTTGAACCAATAGTTTTATTTGATAAAAAAGACGCGCTTGTTTATAATTTAGTGTCGTGCTTCGAGAGAACCCGCCCCCAGCCCCTCCGCGGGAGGGGAGATATGTTTGACCTAAGTTGTATTTTTGATAGATATCTTAGAAGGAGCATTTATCATGAAATGTAGTGGAAAAGTTTTAAGTTTATTAAGTTTCTTGCTTGTTTTATTTGTTTTTCAGCAAGGTTTTAGTACTGTAATAGTGATAAAGGTGGAAACGAACACAGTTATGACGCTCAGCGGCAATAGCACGAATGTGGTTACACAGATAGTGACTAATGTAATCACTAATAAGAACTGGGTTATTGGTACGGAGCTTCAAACGAACACAGTAATCACAATCTCTTCCAGTGGAGCGACCAATACTATGCTGCTGATAGTGACCAATCAGGTGACGAATGAGATCGCTGATATGGTACAGCCGCCAATAGACAACGGCAGGGTGTGGAGCGAGATTGGCGCCGGCGCCCTGGGGGGCATGATTCCTTTCGCGGCTTATGGAATTGTGTATTTTTGTATTCCGGATCAGACCACCAGAAATTCTATTGCTTCTTACGCGGTTATGGCAGCCGGGCTTTTTTCTCTGGGCGCTTCTATAGGCGGAGTGTGGTGGATGGGCAATCTGGGGGATGAAACCGGGGATTTATGGGAAGGGCCGGTGATGGGCGGTGTGAAAGGCTTTGTATTGGGGGTGATACCGGCTGTATTATCTATCTTTGTTGTGAATAATACGGATATAGTCCCGCAGGATTCGAAAGCGATTACCGCGCTGATAGCGGGTTCGATTTTTATTGTGGCGGGGGAAACAACCGGAGCGGTTCTGGGTATGAACGCGGCACGCCAGTATAAGAATAGACCAACCCACAAAGTTAGCTCTTTGACAATAGAGCCTGAATTTTATGCCGGAAAATGGGGATGGAAAGCGGAGACGGAGTTGGTACACTGGAAATTTTAAGGAAAATATTGTAATCGATCAGTGACCGGGGGAAAACTGAACGGTTACGAGAATATTTTTCTTTTTTCTTGCAAAATGGGTTTTTATGTGCTAAATTTATTATTGTAAGGTCATAGGAGGAAATATGGTTCGTTTCCTTTGCGTTTTAGTTTTATTTTTGTTTTCATTTTCCGCTTGCGGCAGGAGCGCGCCGGTGAAAAGTGAAAGTGGGAATAACACTGTTCCTGTTTCAAACAATATGCCGGACGAGAAAGTCTTTATTGGAGAAGGAAGCGCGCCCGAATTCAGCGATGCCCGCAATAACGCTTATTATGACATAATGAAGAAGGCGGCGATTTTTGTTCTGGGCGAGCAGAAGTTTAATGATAATAAAAGTCAATTAGACGGCCTTCTCTCTTATCCCGCTGACCGAAAGTATATTTTTGGGGAAACAGAGAAAGCTCCTGCTGAAAAGCAGAAAAAATGGCTTTCCAATTCCCGTGACGCGAATGGCAATCTGGCATTAAAACTCCAGGCTACCATTAATATAAAAAAATTAAAAGGTGATTTGGAGGCGCTTTCTCTGAAGGAATCCGCTCCCGCTTCTACGCCCGGCTTAGCCGGTACACCAGCCGATCTTTCACAGCCTGCGGCGCCTCAGTCGACAGCCGTTACAAATCAAGTGGATCTGAGCGGAGTGGATGTTTCCGCCTTATCTTTCCTGGTTTATTATAACCTAAATGACCCCGCGATTAAGAATGATGGGGATCAGGCGGCTTATTCAAAATGGGCTGTGGATAATTTAAACCGCGAATTGTCAGCGCTGAGCGTTCAAACGTTCGATTTAGATACGGTAGAAAAACTGGTGAGTGAAAGAAACCTCCTCCATGAGGCTTCAACAGGAAGCTTGGGGGTAGGGTTATTGCTGGCTCAAAAGGTTTACGCTGAGCTTTACGCCGAGGTGACTCCAGCGGTGACCTATGAGGGCAATAAGGCAAATGTGATAGTGAATGTGAAAGTTTTTGTCAGGACTACCGGGGCTTTAATTGCTAGTATTGAAAAGGGTGGGCAGCAGTATGAATCGGTGTCTCTGGCGGCTTCTATTAAAGCCAGCATGCGGGAAGCGGTCAGGAAGATAAAAGATGAGCTCGTTGTTAGTTTAAGAAAATATGTGAACAGCGGCAGATTCTATTTTGCAAGGCTTACAGGTGTTTCCTCTTATAGAGACGCCAGCAAATTCGCGTCCGCGGCCGGCAAAATAGAGGGTGTTGTGAATATGACACTGAAGTCTGGTTCGAAGGAAGAAAAAGTTTATGACTATAGTCTTCAGTTTAAGGGGAATCCTACGGACGCTGTTGATCGTTTGTTTGAGGCGTTATCCGGTGTAACAGGTTTTGAAAAATTGGATTTGAAGCAGATCAGGGGTAATGAATTAACTTTTACCCTGGAATAGAGAAAAATCTAAATAGGAGGAATAGTATGAAGAAAATTTTGTTGTCGTTTGGCGTTATTGCGCTTTTGATCTTTGCAACATCCTGCGGTAAAAAGCCGGAAGAGCCAGTGAAACCGGTAGAGCCAAAGCAGGAAACCAAATCCGCTGCCCAGATTCAGATTGTAGTGGTTCAAAAAAGCGAGGATCCTGCTCCTGCCTGGGTGAACAAGCGTTGGGAAATAGGCAAGGATGAAATGGGCAAAAAAGTGATTTTCCTGGCTGTAGAAGGGCAGAGAAATACTAAAGAGAAAGCTGAGATTGACGCAGAATCCAAAAAGATATCCAGACTTTCTGAATTGATCAAACAGGTAGCGACCCGTGAATTTGCGGTTGCTAAGAGCGGAATGCTTAATGATGATACTGAGCTGGACGCTTATTTTGAAGAGACAGTCGCGGCTGTTTCCAAAAATGTCAACATCAGCGGCGCTATGAATATCGCGGATTATTGGGAATATGTGCAGGAGATACAGGGCGATAGTTCCAAGACTTATTATCGTTACATTAAAAGATACGCAATGGATTTTGATGTGTATCAAAAAGCTTTGAAAAGCGCATGGGAACCGGTGAAGAAAACCGTTCCGCCTGAACTAAAAGACAAAGCTCAAAAAGTTCTGGATAGCTTAAACCAGAGTCAGGAAGCAATGAGCGAATAAGGGGTCTCAAAATTATTTACTAAGATTTAAAGCTGGGGTGTCCTTTTGGGACACCCCGTTATTAGTTAGAGAGGGGGAAATGAGTTTTCGGTACAAATCAATCGCGCAGTTTTTAGCGCTGGCTCTTCTGGACCTTTGCGCATATTATGTGGCTTTGACGCTTTCAGTTTTTACAGAAACCGACTTGCGGTATCTGTTTAATTTCACTTATATTTTCAGGAAAGGCCTTGGGGATTTTGTTTTCATCTGGGGATATTTGTTATCTGTCTGGTGGATTCCTATGGCTTATGTTTTCGCGCTCTTTTTTGAAAAGCTTTACCATGTGAGGTATCCGTTCTGGGAAGAATCAAAGATAATTTTAAAAGCGGTGACTATCGCTATTATTTTTGTTTTCTTGACTGTGGCAGTCCGAAATCTTTACGGCAATCTCTCTCGTTCTTTTTTTCTCTTTTTATGGCTTTACTTAATATTTTTATTGCCGCTTTTTCGTTATTGGGGCAAAAAATTCCTCTATAAAATCGGGCTTTGGAAGGAATCTGTTTTGATTATCGGTTCCGGTGAAAAAGCGATAAAAACAATTGCGGGATTATCAAAAGAAGAGCACCTTGGTTATAACGTGATCGGCTTGCTGGATGATCATTACAGGAAATCCAGCCGGGCGCTTTTGATCAATGGGAAAGAATATAAGTTTTATGGGAGCATCAAAAATTTTGATAAATTTGTGGGAATATTGAAAATGGAGACCGTTTTCATTGCCAGTCCGGAAGTTTCTCAGGAGGAATTGACAGATCTGGTCAATGAAATTTACAAGCACGTCAGGCGGGTGATCATAGTCCCGGACATTAAAGGCGTGGCTATTTTTAATTCAGAGCTTCATTATCTTTTTATGGAAAAGCTCTTTATGATTAAAGTCAATAACAATCTAAATTCCACTACCAATATGATTATAAAGAGAATTTTTGATATAACGGTATCTTTTGTGGGGTTTGTTTTTGCGCTGCCGTTTTTATTGCTGATAGCTGGCATTATTAAATTTTCTTCTAAGGGGCCGGTTATTTTTTCACATAAGAGAATAGGTAAGAATGGAAAAGAATTCCAGGCTTATAAATTCCGTACTATGTATAAGGATGCCCGGGAAAAGCTGGATGAAATATTGAAATCAAACCCGGAAGCGAAGAAAGAGTGGGGCAGAAATTTTAAATTGAAGAATGATCCGAGGGTTACGCCTATCGGCAGGATTCTTCGGAATACAAGTCTGGATGAGCTCCCTCAGATTTTTAATATTCTGAAAGGGGAAATGAGTTTAGTTGGGCCAAGACCCGTAGTGGCAGAGGAAATTGAGAAGTATTATGGGACATTTAAGCAGTATTATTATTCAGTAAAGCCTGGTTTAGCAGGGCTCTGGCAGGTCAGCGGCAGAAGCGACACGGATTATGATTTTCGGATACAAACAGACGTCTGGTATGTGCAGAATTGGTCGGTGTGGTTAGATATCATTATTTTGTTCAAAACCGTAAGGGTTGTATTGAAACGGGAAGGCGCGTATTAATTTGATATCCCAAGAAATCAACAAAAAATAATTTCTTCATTCTTCTCTTCAATTTTAATGGTATCGCCTTCTCCATATTTACTGGAGAGTATGTCGATAGAAAGCTTGTCTAATAGTTCTCTTTGAATTACCCGCTTCAAGGGTCTGGCGCCGAAATTTTGGTCATAACCCAATCGGGATAAAAGTTTTTTAGCGGGAAGGCTTACCTTGAGTCCAATTTTCTTCTCTTTCAGGCGTTTTTCCACAGCGGACAGCTGAATATCAACAATCTGAAGAATATCTTCCTCTGTGAGTCCGCGGAAGGCAACGATTTCATCGATCCGGTTTAAAAACTCAGGCCTGAATTGGGTCTTTAACAACCCCATAATTTCTTCATCTATCGTTTTCTCTTCTTTTGAGACTGATGAAAAACCTTTGATTTGAGTCGCGTTGGAGCCTATGTTGGAAGTCATAATAATGATCGTGTTTGTAAAATTTACAGTTCTGCCCTGCCCATCTGTCAATCTGCCGTCATCGAGAATTTGAAGCAAGATATTGAACACATCCTGATGCGCTTTCTCTATTTCATCGAACAATAGTACAGAATAAGGCTTTCTTCTCACAATTTCGGTGAGCTGGCCGCCTTCCTCGTAACCCACAAATCCAGGAGGAGCTCCAATGAGCCGCTGAACGCTGAACTTTTCCATATACTCGCTCATATCCATCCGAACAAGGGCTTTTTCACTATCAAATAAAAACTCCGCTAATGCCTTGGAAAGCTCTGTTTTACCAACGCCCGTAGGTCCTAAAAACATAAAACTGCCGATGGGTCTGTTTTCTTCCTGAATGCCGGCGCGGGAGCGTCTGACAGCATTGGCCACCGAAGTAATAGCCTTTTCCTGGCCTATTACGCGCTTGCTGAGTTCTTTTTCCAGCTGAAGCAGTTTTTGCTTTTCGGATTCCAGCATTCTGGAAACCGGGATTCCTGTCCATTCGGAGACAACGCGCGCGATGTTTTCTTCACCCACCTCTTCACGTAAAAGCGGAGAATCTCCTTGTATATCGCGGAGTTTTGCCTGCAATTCATTTAATTCTTTTTCATCGTTGGGAATTTTTCCATAGCGGATTTCGGCGACTTTATTGAGGTCGCTAGCCCTTCCCGCGCGTTCCTCTTCCAGTCTCAAAGAATCTATTTCCTGTGTCAGTTCTTTTATACGTCTCAGGATCCCTTTTTCATTGTTCCATTTCACCTTCAGGGCGTTTGCCTTTTCTGATAGCTCTGAGAGCTCTTTTTCTATTCCCTGGATGCGTTCGGAAGCCCCTTTTGTTTTTTCTTTTAACATAGCCTGTTTTTCAATAGTAAGCTTCAAAATGTTTCTGTCCAAATCATCAATTTGAGCCGGCTGGCTTTCAATTTCCAGCCTGATTTTCGAAGCGGCTTCATCCACCAGGTCGATCGCTTTGTCGGGAAGCCGCCTTTCCGTAATGTAGCGGACGGAAAGGTTAACGGCCGAAAGGATCGCCGCGTCAGCGATACGGATGCCATGGTGGGCTTCATATTTTTCCTTTAGTCCGCGTAAGATAGCTATGGAATCTTCTGCAGAAGGCTCATTCACCAGTACCTGCTGAAAGCGTCTCTCCAGCGCTTTGTCTTTTTCAATGTAACGCCGGTATTCATCCAGAGTGGTAGCACCGATCACTTTGATTTCCCCGCGCGCTAAAGCGGGCTTGAGCATATTGCCGGCGTCTACTGAGCCTTCCGCGTTGCCAGCGCCGACTACGGTGTGAAGCTCGTCAATAAAGAGAATAATTTCTCCCTCTGAATCGGTGACTTCTTTTAAAAGGGCTTTTAACCGGTCTTCAAACTCCCCGCGGAACTTGGTTCCCGCGATGAGAAGCCCCAGGTCAAGCGTGAGTATCCTTTTGTTTTTCAAGCTTTCCGGGACATCTCCAGAGACAATCCGCCGGGCAATCCCTTCCACAATGGCGGTCTTTCCGACGCCCGCTTCGCCTATCAAAACCGGATTATTTTTTGTCC
The DNA here is from genome assembly GCA_020052515.1 of Brevinematales bacterium. Taxonomy (GTDB): domain Bacteria; phylum Spirochaetota; class Brevinematia; order Brevinematales; family JAOACQ01; genus JAGVOW01. The sequence continues at coordinate 11,956 of JAGVOW010000008.1, forward strand.
TTCTGGATAAGACCTGCATGCTTCTGCGGATTTCAGTATCCCTTCCTATAACCGGGTCCAGTTTGTTTTGCCGAGCCATTTCGGTCAGATCCCGGCTGTATTTGTCTAAGGCCTTGTATTTTGCTTCCGGATTTTCATCCGTTACACGCTGAGAGCCGCGCAAGTTTTTAATAGCCAACAAGATGCTGTCATAATTCAGCTTCACCGAAGCAAAGAGCTCCTGAAAAGCAGAATCTTTTATTTCCAATATCCCCAACAAAATATGTTCTGTACTGACAAATTCATCCCGAAGACGGCTTGCTTCTTTAGCTGCGTTGTCTAAAGCCTCATTCATCTCTTTGGATAAATATGTCTGTCCCACGCCGTAAATTTTTGGTTTCCTTTGCAGGCGGTCATTCAATATTTCTTGCAGTCTGGAAATATTGATTTCCAAACTTTGAAGAAGGGGTTTTACCAGGCCGTTTTCCTGAGATAGAAGCGCTGTCAAAAGATGTTCTATATCGATATTCTGGTGATTCATAGAATTGGCCAGTTCACCCGATCTTTCCAGGGCTTCACGCGCTTTAACAGTCATCTTATTGAGATTCATAATGGCTCCTATGAGGCAGAATAGTTACAAATAAATATAATAATACCATTCAAATTAGTCAATTTTAGACATGAATTCCCCCTTTTCAAAGGGGGAATTCATAAATCCACCAAATGGTGGAGAATATTTCTACCTTTTAGCGGATGTAAAGTCAAACTAGAAATATTATCCTATTTACCATAAAAGTCCAATAACAGGAGGAGAAAATATGAAATTTAGTAGTGTGAAATCAGTATGTTTTATCTGGATGCTTCTTTGTTTCGCGGCTTTGCTTTTTGGAGAACCTGAAGAAAAAACCGCGCTTAGTTTAGGAGATTTTGATCAGGGAAAGCTTTCGGTGGAGCCGCTGAGTGCGGAATGGCAGACTGCAGATGACAGCCCCAATCAGGGGAACTCAAAAGCTAATCCTTCTTTCATAGATGGAGCGCAGGGGAGTAAAAAGGCGTTGGAGCTTACTTATGAATTAGGGGAAAAGTATCAGTACCGTTATGCGGCGCTTAAACTGGCCTTTAAAAAAGCTCAAGATTTCTCAAAGTATAAGAGCTTATCTTTCTGGATAAAAGGAAGCGGCAATAAACTAAAATTATCTATCGCTACAGGAAATGTAAAAGATTATGATTATTATAGTTATACGATCAGCAGTACGCCTACCTCTGATTGGGTAGCTTATAAAATTCCTTTTACCTCTTTTTTCCAGGAAGGCTGGGGGGAGAAAAAAGATTTTGACCTAAAAAATGTGACTTTTCTAAATCTTCAAGCAAGCTCGATGACGCTAGGGGAAAAGGGGTGGTTTGCGATAGATGATGTGCGGATTTTGGCAGAAGAAGCTGTTGATCCGGCTAAAAATAAAAATTTGCCTGATGTTCTGGCGTTGACTAAATTTGATAAAAAGTCTTTTAAAGTCGAGACGGAAGCTTCCGGTGTCTGGAAAACCAGTACAGACAACCAGAATGGAGGATCTTCAGAGGCCAAGATCTCTTTTGGAGAGGGATACGCTAAAGGCGGAGATTCTTTGAGGATGGATTATGATTTGAGGACAGGCTATAAGTATCCTTATGTTATGACGGTACTTCAGTTTGACTCAAAAGTGGATCTCATGCAATACGAAGGTATTTCTTTCTGGATGCGGGGAAGCGGGAATAAATTTCGAATGAGTTTTGCGACGGCGGATGTTGCGGATTATGATTTTCATGGTTCTGAACTTGAAGTAACAAAAGAATGGAAAGAATATAAAATACCTCTTTCATTTTTGATGCAGGAAGGATGGGGAAAACCAGTTGTCTTCAATCTAGAGAATGTTACCGCCATTCAGTTCCAGAGTGAGTCAAAGAAAGTGGGGGAGAAGGGCTGGATTGAAATTGATCAAATGGTTTTAAACAAGTCAAAAACTTCTTTGATAAATAAGCCGGCGGAATCCAAAGCCAGTTTGAAAAAAAGAAAGAAATAGAAATTGAACCAAACAACCCCATGCTTAAGTATGGGGTTGCTGTCCGGTGATTATGTCGAAAACTTCAAACACTTTTTTCTTTATCTCGGCCTGTCTAATCCCAAAAGTATGGTATAAATAATACCTTAGGTATTATTTACCTTCGTTTTATTTGACAAATAGTATGATATAATTTTATAATACAAAAATAATAATTTGTGCTAAAGGATTCATGTAAATAATGGGATGTATCCCGGCTGCTTCTTATCGGAAAAGAGGAGCGTTAGTTATGAAAAAGAGTGATTGGTCAAAGATGGGCTGGAGCATTTTCTGCACGATTCTTTTTGTTTTGAATGGGTCTTTGGTTTTTGCTAATCATTCCGAAAAAGCTGTTTTACGTCTCGAAGATTTTGCGCATGCCACCGTCGAAATGAAGTCGCAAAACACATCGTGGAAAATAGCGGATGATCGATCTCAAAATGGGAATTCTGCTATTAGCTGGTCATGGACGGAAGGAAGTGAAGGAAAAAGGGCTATAAAAATTGGCTATGAGTTGGGAACAAATTACCAGTTTCCTTATGTGCTATTTAAGCTTCCGTTTCAAATCCCGTTAGATGTTTCAGAGTACAAAAGCCTGTCTTTTTGGGTGGAAGGAAGTGATCGTAAGTTAAAAGTACAGATTGGCACAGCGGATATTATGGATTATGATTATCATAATTATCAGTTGAGCCGGGTTTCACCGGAGTGGCGCAGGTATAAAATTCCGTTCAACGCTTTCAAACAGGATGGCTGGGGAACAAAAATAAATTTAGACCTTTCAAATATAATCTTAGTCCAGTTTCAAATAAATTCTTCAAAACCAGGCCAAAAAGGATGGTTTAAGCTCGATAAAATTGAATTTTCTACCGAAGAAGTTTCTAACCCGATGCACAACAAAGAACATCCAGAAGTTCTTTCTCTGGAAAATTTTAAAGAAAAAGATTTTTCTGTTGAGTGGATGGATGGTGAATGGAAAGCTGAGGATGATTCTATCAGTAAAGGCAGGTCGCAGGCAAAGCTAAGCTGGGAAGAAGAAAATTCGAATACGAACACGAGTTTAAGTCTTGATTATGAGTTGAAAGAAGGCTTTGAGCATCCGTATTGCTCAGCTGTCCTGAAGTTTGACAACCCGATGGATATTTCGGCTTATAATCTGCTTTCTTTTCGTGTAAGAGGCACGGAAAATAAAGCGAAAATAGTTTTTGGAACGGGAGAAGTAACGGATTATGATTATTATAGTTGTGAAATAGGAGCTATTCGCAAAGAATGGAAAGAATATCGGGTTTTAGTGAACGATTTAAGCCAGGAAGGATGGGGAAATCCAGCGCCACTCAATTTAAGTAATGTCAAAACGATTCAGTTCAGGATAGATTCGGAAGCTTCTTGTGGAAAGGGGACTTTAGAAATAGATAATGTGTGTTTAACGAAAACAAATGTTGTTTTTAAGAATTATCCCGTTGTAAAGAAAGATGCACTGGACAATGGATGTTTTTTAGGCGTTTATGGTAAAAACTACAGCCAGGACATGAACGCCTTGCGTCAGCTAGAAAGAAAAGTCGGGAAAAAGTTTGCGCAAGTAATGTGGTTTGTAGATTGGAAAGACAATTTTCCCTTGAATAAATGTGAAAATTTATGGAAGGAGGGTTATCTTCCACATATTACCCTGGAGTCAAGCGAAATACTTGAGGGCAAAGACGGTTTGCTGGATCAAATCCTGGTAGGAAAATGGGATAAAACAATACAAAGATGGGCGGAAAGTTCTAAAAATTATAAAAAACCTTATTTTTTAAGGTGGGGGCATGAGTTTAACGTAGCGTATAATCCATGGTCTATTCCCGCGAATGGGATGGATCCTAAGAAATTTTCAAGGGCCTACCGTTATATTCATAATAGCTTTATAGAGGCAGGTGCGACAAACGTTCTCTGGGTTTGGAGCGTAAATCATATTAATGTTCCTAACCATATTAGCAATGATATTTTTGAGGCCTATCCGGGAGATGATGTAGTAGACTGGGTAGCAATTGACGGATTTAATTTTGGGACTTTGCCGGATAATAGCAAGGTGTGGAATTCTTTTGACAATTTGTTCTCCACCGTTTATACGTCGATTGTCCAGAAGATCGCGGGAAAGCCTTTAATGTTGGGTGGAGTTGCTTCTGTAGAAATGGCGGGTAATAAAGCGGATTGGATCAAGGAAGCGATTGTTCCGCTGAAAGAGAAATACCCCGCTCTAAAATCGATCATCTGGTTTAATACCAAACAGGAAGTAGATTGGCGGCTGGACAGCAGCCCGAAAATAGCTCTGGCTTTCCATGATGCTGTTTCTGCCAGTTATTTCCTTTCTTCAGCTAAAAACTTATTGAAGGTAGGTGAAAATGTTGCGGATGAAAGGGAAATTTATCTGGATAGATTAAGTCTCATAAATCCATTCTGGGAAAAGAAAATTCGCACGGTTTATGCTTTATCAAAGCCTCTATCTACAGACGTTGATTTATCGGAGTGGTCAAAAGAAAGAGCTTTTCTGGAAATGAACCCGGAAAGATCAATGAGTAAAGATAATAGAGATGATAAGTTAAATGCAGCTGTTTTGCAGAATTGGCAGGAAAAAGCTCTTTTTCTGGGGGAAGAAGAAACAAATGGCAACCCTCACTTCAATCCTTTTAAATTTGATAACGCTTTACATGGCAAGGGAATGGGATTCATTTATGAAGTCTATCCTAAATCAAAGCATGGGAAATTGTTGTTTGCCTCTAACGATTCTCAAATACTGGCCAGAATTCTTTTAGAAAGAAAGGAAATGCCGCCTTATAGCTGGAACTATATGAGGTCTATGTTGGGCAAAGGGTATGTAAAGGTCAAAAGAACCAACCAGGGTTACAATCTGGAATTGAACCTTTCTTTTAACGTAACCAACGCAAGTGAAATAGAAAAAATTTCTCTGGTAGTGGATAATACTCCTTTTTACCAAAATTTGTTTTTAGGGATAACGGCCTATACGGTTGTTTCTGCTGGTTTGTGGTTTTATTTTAGGCGTAAAAAGAAACCTATGCCGTTTTTTGTTCAACGCAGGTTTTTAGGTAAATCTTCGGAAATGGCAATAACGCTTAATAAATCTATTTTCCAGAAATTCGGTTTGTCTCTGCGGGAAATCGAGATTCTGGATCTTTTAATTCAGGGCTTTAGCTACAATGACATTGGGGCCCAGCTTTTTATTTCTCCTGTGACAGTTAAAACCCACGTTATTCACATTTATCAAAAAACCGGTGTAAAAAACAAAGTAGAATTGATTTTGCTTCTTCAGAAGATAAAATAAGCTTGATTTTTAAATACATGCGAGGTATTCTACCACCTCTCTTTCAATAAATTCGGGAGTGGAGGAAGAGGAGACAACCAAAGCGCTTTTATATTGTTTTATTTGCAGAGGTAAAGCAAGAAGTTCCTTCAGATTTTCGACAAAAAAAGTTTCTTCCCGGTTCTCTTGAAGGGTTTTAAATAATTTATTCGCGTTCGCTGATAAGCGGTCTCCCAGAACAAAGGTGATATCAGCATCTTTTTGTAGTCGAAGGGCTTCTTTTTCCCGAATAGAGGTAATGGAGCAAATGGAATCAAAAATTTCGATCTCAAAACCTTCTCCGCAAAGGTTTTTGATTTCCAGCGAGGCTTTATCAAAAAGGCCTTCATTTCCAGTAGTCTGGGAGACAATGAGAATCCGGCTGTAACCCTTTGATACAAGGGCGCTCTGGGATGCCTGGTATTGTTTTATAAAGATATTTATGTCTTCTTCGTTTTCTATCACAAAGTAGTCTTTTGCGTAGCTGATGAGGCTTTCTACTTCAGGATGGTTTTTCTTGCCTGTAATGACAATAAAAAACCCTTCCAAAGCATGTTTCTCAATGTATTTTTGAAGCTGTTTAACCTTACTGCAGGTCAGGTCAATTATTTCTCTGTTTTTTCTTAAAATTTCTTCTTTTTGTTTGTTCATTCCATGGGTGCGGATAATAGCGATAGAGTACGGCTCGACTCTCTCCGTTTCTTCCAGGGTAACAATGCCTTGCGAAGAAAGATAATCAATGTATGCTTGATTGTGGATCAATTTTCCCAGGATAAAAATTTTCTTGCCGGGTTTTTCCTTTTTCAAATGAAAAAGATTTTTTTCAGCCAATTTTACTCCGGGGCAGAAACCAGAATAAGGAGGGATATAAATCTTCATTCTTTTGCCCGTTTAAAAATTTGTTCTTCCGTTGGGAAAGATCCGCTCTTCACGTCTTCAATATAATTTTTGACAGCTTTCTTGATGACTTTATAGAGATTGGCATAACGTTTGTTATGCTGAAGATTCAAGTCTTTATCGAGGCCCAGCATGTCGGTCAAAACCAGAACTTGCCCGTCAGTGTATCTCCCCGCGCCAATGCCTATGGTAGGAATAGAAACGCTTCGGGTTATTTCGCGGGAAGCTTCCTCAGTAGTGCCTTCGATCACGATAGAAAAAGCCCCGGCTTTTTCTATCGTTTTTGCGTCTTCTACCAGGGCATGCGTTTCTTCTTTGCTCTTGCCTGTTATTTTCAGGCCGCTTTTTAGAATAGACTGTGGCTTTAACCCAATATGCCCCATCACCGGTATACCAACTTTTATCATGGCGGCGATGGTGTCCGCAAATTCCGTTCCACCTTCTAATTTGACGGCATTAGCTCCGCCTTTCTGTATTAGTATCCCGGCATTTTTGACGCTTTCCTCAACCGAAATACCATAACTCAGGAATGGCATATCCGCTATGATAAAAGAATGGGGTGCCCCATTTCTCACCGCCCGGACATGGTGGAGAACATCGGAGAGAGTTACCGGCAAAGTGTTTTTATAACCCATGAAAACAGTGCCCAGAGAGTCCCCGACCAAGATCAATTCAATACCTATTTCCTCCAAAATTTTAGCGCTCAAAAAATCATAAGCGGTTAGCATAGCAATTTTTTCTTTTCCTTTTAAGGAAAGAAGTTTAGAAGCAGTCATTTTTATTCTCCCTTAAAATACAGTGTCTTCGCTGATGGACAATCCTCTCAAGCGCGTTTGCGCGTTTTCCAGTTTTACCCGGTTATTATTCAAAACCATTCTTAATAATAGAGGAAAAACTATAGAAGAAAGCAAAGAGGCTAATACAATAGCGGTAAAAACAGGGGTAGTAATAATGCCAGACAGCTTGCCTAATAAAGCAATAGCGAGAGCCGCGGACAACTGCGGTACATTAATCAACCCCAGGCTAAGACTTTTTGTATGGGAATAACCGAAGCTTTTAAAAACAAAATAAGCGGTTAAAAAACGTGGCAATGCCATTGCAGGGAGAAGGAAGGCTAAAAACAGAAAATTTGGAGGTTGGAAAAGAGAGATTACCTGAGTTTCTGAGCCTACGTAGTAGAAGAAAAACGGTAAAAAAATCTTATAGCCTATTTTATCCAGAAGTTTGTTCATTCCTTCAAAATATTCGGGGACATCTGATATAGAAAGGACAATCCCCGCAATAAAAGCGGAAACAGCCCAATGAAGCCCTGAAAAACCGCCTAAAAACAGGAATACGAAAAGGATCAGAAGGAACAAAATGCGGGAATAAACCTTCAGCCGTTTTGAGCGGTTAAAACTAAAGCGGATTATTTTTGGTGCGAAATAGAAGCTGAAGGCAAGGTAGCAGAAAAGAGAAACAGCAAAAAAAGCAAAAATTATAAAAGGATTATTAAAAAGATAAAAATTTTTCAGAAAAGAAATATTGTTGGACATCAAAGAGCTTCCGCTGGCCTGCTTGAGCTGAAAAGCGATAGAGAGAAGAAATAAAGCGGCTAGATTCCCAAAGAGCGTAGAACCTATTAATATCAGCCCAGCCCTGGTCTTTTCTATTTCCTCGTTTTTGGCAATGAAGAAAGAGACGCCTAAAGATCCGGAGACAAAAATAGCTCCCAGAGTAAAAATAGCGGGGGTTTCCAGTTTCATGAAAAGACTCAAAGGTAGTGAAAATAGAAATGGAATCAGAATATTAAAGATAGATAAAACGCGTATATGATTTTTCTCCTGCTTTATTATTCGAAAATCCGCTTCCATCCCCATTTTTGCCATCATGAGGAGAAGCCCCAGAAGCGCCATTATTTCTATTCCGCCAGCCAATTGCTGCAGCTTTTCCGGCTCTCCGGTAAAAGTTAAGTATTTATCAATAAAATAAATAGCTTGAGGGCCGAAATAGATTCCAGTTAGAATCATAGCCGCGAAGACAGGTATATAAAATATTTCCAATATTTTAGAAGAGAGCAGTAAGATAAAGAAAATAATCAAAATGGCTATCATAAACAGCATAAAAAACACCCCAATTTATATTCTATAATCAAATAGCGGTTTTCGCAATATTTCAGCAGTGGCTTTTGCAGAGAGGGTCTTGTTCGTGGTATTTTTCCGTTTCAGGCTGAAGGAGGGCATGAGTAACATTGAATTTCTTCAGATCTTCCCGGATCTCTTCAAAAAGACTTTCTATTTTTTCTAATTTATTTTCTTCTTTGAGAACAATATGGGCTGAAAAATAAACTTCTTTCGAAGAAGGCTGGGATATGTGTATATCATGGATGCTTTTGATTTCCGGATGAGATAAAATGGATTTCTCTATACTTCCTAGATTAGAGGGGGCGATATCCATCAAGCTGAAAAAAGTCTTTCTTAAGATTTTAGCTGATTCATAAAGAATGTACAGTGAAAACAAAATAGAAAAAATCGGGTCAATGAAACTCCATCGGAAAAAATAAATGAGAATGCCTCCTAGCAATACACCCAGAGATATTCCCGCATCGCCTAAAAGATGGAGATAGGCCGACTTTAAGTTCAGGTCTTCGGGCTGGGTTTCTTCGCAAGTATGCTCAGAATGATTGTGATGAGCATGGCGAAAATCCCTGAGAAGAAAAACAGAGAGAGAATTTGCAATGAAAGCGATGGAAGCAAGGATTATCATATAAATTCCATTTACCGGTTCCGGAGAAAGAAGCCTTGTTACAGATGTATAAAGGATATAGATCATAGTGGCCGTCAGAAAGATCGAGTTGGTGAAGCTTGCCATCATTTCTGAGCGAATATAGCCGTAAGTCATTTCTCGCGTCGCTTTTTTTTCAGTGTAGATAATTGCTATCAGTGCAATAACGATAGCTAAAACATCGCCTAAATTGTGCAAAGCATCGGAAACCAGGGCAATAGAATTACCCAGGAGTCCAAAAATAATTTCCGCGGCAATAATCGCTGAGTTTAATACAATAACTAAAATAATTCTTTGTTTTGGCATAATCAGGTCCTTAGAACTCAACCCGTCCTCCGGACATAGGCGCGGTTAATTAACCGCGCCTATGTCTTTCTCTCCATCTTTTTCACAAAAGAGAGGGGGCTGGGAGGTGAGTTTACAACAATTCCTTCAACTTTTCATTCATCACTTTCAGATTTTCTTCGAAAATCCTTTTTTCTTTACTTAGTTCTACTTCGTATTCCTTTATATTAATTGTCTTAGGAGAACCTTCTGAAATTCTTTTATCCAGGCTTTCCCGAATGGTTTTCTCATTGACTTCGATAGATTCTATCTTCTGTGCGGCAATTTTGTAAGCTTCCCGGAAAGGAACTCCTTTCTGGGTGGACTCAAAGGCAATGTCGGTGGCGAATATTCCCTTTGAAAGTCTTTGTTTTACAGCCGCTTCATCAAATTCAACGTTTTGAATGACTACAGTTACCGCTTTTATGGTGTCTGATATCAATTCAAAAGCCTTAAAAACCGGCTCTTTTGTTTCCTGCAGGTCCCGATTGTAGCCGGAAACAATCCCGCTCGAAATATTTTTGACGGTGCAGGAATAGGACAGCATAGTAGAAGTCTTTGCCCTTACCAGCTCCATCACATCCAGGTTTCTTTTCTGCGGCATAATGGAGCTTCCTGTCGTGATGGCGTCGCTGGTTTTGACAAAGAGAAGCTCATCCATATTAAAAAGGAGCAAATCTGAAGCCAGCCTGGAAAAATCAGCCATCATGCACCATAGAACATCTATTACAAGGCCTTCCTGCTTCCCGCGTGAATTCTGAACATGCATCGCATTTTTCATTACACTCGCAAATCCCAGCGCTTCCGCTGTCATTTTTCTATCGAGAGCCAGAGGCGCGCCAAACCCGCTCGCGCTTCCCAGGGGGTTCGCGTCGATTAAAGACAAAACGCTTTTGAGGAAACTCAAATTGTCTAAACCCGCTTCAATAAAAGCGGATAACCAGAACTTTACATTGATGAGCATTGCCTGCTTCGTATGAGTGTAGCCTGGAAGGATCTTCTCTCCTTCGTTTTGGGCTAGCCGAATAAGATTTTCCAGAAAAGCGCAATACTCTAAAGCGGCCTTGAAAAGACTTTCTTTTTCAAAAAGCCGGATGACAGTGAGCGCCTGATCGTTTCTGCTTCTGCCCGTGTGAAGTTTCTTCCCGGTTTCTCCTATAGAAGCTGTGAGCAGATTTTCCACTTTTGAGTGAATGTCTTCGTCTTCTACGGACAAAGTAATTTCATCTCCGTATTGTTTATAAAGGGATGAAATTTCCTTCCGGATAGAAGAAAGTTCTTCTTTATTCAAGATGCCGATTTTAAACAGCATTTCCGAGTGGGCCGCGCTCGCGGCCAGCTCATACTTCAAAAGCTTCCCATCCCAGAAGGGGTCGCTCCCCGCTGTGTATTTTTCTATAATGGGGTTCAGCCCTGACGCACTTTGTTTTTGCCACACTTTACTCATTGTTCTACTCCTATTCAACCAGCATTTCCCGAATCACGCTTTTGACTGTTTTGATGGTTCCTTTGTCCAATTTGCCCAGCATTTTGATCAGACGTAATTTATCAACACTTCGAATTTGATCCAGGACAATGAAACCTTTTTTATCTTGAAAGTTTACTTCTACTCTGGTTGGGTATTTGTGGGATTTTGTCGTCATCGGGGCAATAATAACAGTGTCTATCGAATAATTGATTTCATTCGGAGAAATAACGGCACATGGACGACTTTTCTTGATCTCGTGCCCTATCGTTGGCTCTAAATTTACCAGGTAGATATCATATTGGTTGATCATCAGATTACCATTCCCACTCTTTATTATCAATATCCAGCATATCACTTATCAGGGGCTTGTCCTCCCCTCTTTTATGCATTGCCTTCAGCTTTTCTTCCCAGCCCTGTCTTGAGCTGCCGCGCACAGGCTTGACAATCAGCGTCTGGTCTTTGACTTCAATATCCAGCTCTTTCTCCACTTTCAAAGCCTGCAGAACGGTTTTTGGAAGCCTTATCCCCTTTGAATTGCCTATTTGAATCAGGTTTACATGCATACTTTTACCTCACGTAAGTGATTATAATGTAATTACATAAATTTGTCAATTGTCTTCTCCCCTCTCCGGGCTTGGAGAGGGGCCGGGGGTGAGGGCCTCACACTTTCCAATCCAGGTCAATATCTCCCTTTACCAGCAGCATAATCCACATGACCAACGTGGCCATTAACCAGATTGGCGAATAAACAAAGAGAAGGATAAAATCAAGGAAGGCTGTTTAAAAATGCTTCCGATGACATAGAAAAAATTGTCTTTAAACCAGAGCACGTTATTGAGAGCCCACCTTTTTCTCTGCTTTACCCATTCAGGCAATGTGTTGGGCATCTCTAAGGGGGCAAGCGCTTTCTCTATTTCAGGAGTTATTTCGCCGTCAATTACGGCAATGATGGAAATGATAAACTAAAATCCCAGGGTAGTAATAAAAGTATTTCCCAGGGTAACAATAAACGAAAATCCCATACCTGTAATAAACATATTTCCCA
>JAGVOW010000091.1 GCA_020052515.1 Brevinematales bacterium
ATTTTATGTCTCATAAAACACCCACCCCCAACCCCTCCAAAGGAGGGGAGATGATTTTCCTAAAATCTCCCCTTTTTCATAAAACTTTTGACATTACCATCTTGATTTAGGCGACAATAATTATTGTCGCCTATGGATTATTGCCGCTTCATTATTTTATTTCCTTTAAAAGATCGTTTACTTTATCCGTCTTTTCCCAGGAAAATCCATCTCTCCCAAAATGGCCGTAGCGGGCGGTTTCTTTGTAAATCGGCTTTTTTAAATCCAGAGTCCGGATAATACCGGAAGGGGAAAGGTCAAAAACTTTCTTAACAGCCGCTTCAATTATTCCTTCCTCTACTTTTCCGGTGTCAAAAGTTTGTACCAGGACAGAAACTGGAAAAGGAACCCCAATCGCGTAAGCCAATTGCACTTCACAGCGCTCGCAAAGGTCCGCGGCAACGATGTTTTTGGCTACATAGCGGGCCATATAAGCCGCGCTTCTATCTACTTTTGAAGGGTCCTTCCCGCTGAAAGCGCCTCCTCCGTGCCGGCCCATCCCGCCATAAGTGTCCACAATGATTTTTCTTCCCGTGAGCCCGGTATCGCCATGAGGCCCGCCGATTACAAAACGGCCTGTCGGGTTAATATAATACTTTGTATCTTTATCCAGAAGTCCGGATGGCTCCAATATCGGCTTAACAATCTTTTCAATAATTTCAGACTTGAGCTGATCGTACCCAATATCCTCATCATGCTGGTGAGACACAACCACTGTGTCCATTCTCTTAGGTGTATGGCCTTCGTATTCAATGGTAATCTGGCTTTTTGAGTCGGGCCGGAGCCATTTTAATTGTCCTTCCTTCCGAAGCTTTGCCGCAAAACGTAAAATCTTATGCGCGTAAGAAATTGGGGCAGGCATTAATTCAGGTGTTTCCTTGCAGGCAAAACCAAACATCATTCCCTGATCGCCGGCGCCCTGTTCCTTGAAAAGCCCCTGGCCCTCGGTTACACCTTGAGAGATATCAGGAGACTGCTTGTGCACTGTATTTAAAACAGCCATTGCTTCATAGTCCAGGCCGTATTCAGGCCGGTCGTAGCCGATTTCTTTGGCGACGCCGCGCGCGATATCTTGAAAATCCAGATGCGCGGAAGATGTTATTTCACCGCCGATTAAGATCATTCCTGTGGTCGTAAAGGTTTCGCAAGCCACACGCGAATTCGTGTCTTTCGCTAAAGCCGCGTCCAATACCGCATCGGAAACCTGGTCGGCCAATTTATCCGGATGCCCTTCGCTTACAGATTCCGATGTAAACAGGTAGTGTCTCGATTTCATAGTTCTTCTCCTAAGATTTAATGTGAAGGTAATTATTATAAAAAAAAACGGAAATTATATCAAAAAATTGATCTCACCGCGTTAATTTCATTTTTGCTTTTTAATGCCGCTTCATGAATAGCGCTCCGAACCTCTTTTTCAGATAGATTTTTCCAATCTTCGGTTTTCTTGCGGTAGGCATAAATAATGTCTCGGCTGGAATTGATTACGGCGCCATTACCGTCTTTATCAAATAAGGCCTTTAGATCGCTTGCTTTTCCTCCCTGCGCGCCGAAACCAGGAACCAAAAAAATAGAATGAGGAAGGGTTTTTCGCAGCTTTTCAAGGGCATCCGGATGTGTTGCGCCTGCTACTACCCCAATAAAGGAATAATTCTTTTCTCCCAGAGTCTTTTCGGAGAGGTGATTAAACTGAAGGGCTATTTCTTCATAAACCAATTTGCCGTTTGTCAGAATTAAATCCTGAATTTCCCGGGAAGAGGGGTTAGATGTTTTCAGTAATAGAAAAATGCCCTTTTGATTTTTTTCTGCCATTTCGATAAAGGGCGTATAGCCGTCACTGCCGAGATAGGGATTTACCGTTACCATATCTCCCGCCAGCGGGCCTTTCCCCAGAAAGGCTTTCGCGTAAGCCTGCGATGTAGAACCGATATCGCCGCGCTTCGCGTCATTAATGACAATCAGTCCTTTTGAATGAGCATAAGAAATAGTTTCTTCCAGCGCTTTTATTCCATGACTACCATAAACTTCATAGTACGCAAGCTGCGGTTTTACAGCCAGAGAGTGCTCGTAAACTTCATCTATTACCATTTTATTAAAGCAAAAAAACGCTTCCGATTTTCCTTCAAAGTTGTCTTCAGCAATTCCATCTGTTAAAAAAAGCGGCAGCGAAGCGATGTCAGGATCCAGGCCAGTTACCAGAATACTCTTTTTTAAGAGGCTTTGTTCTAAAAGAATATCCGCGAAGTTTTTCACTGTCTTAGTCGCCCGCTTCGCTCAGTTCTACATTGGGGATGGGAAATTTTTCCAGTATATACTTCTGAGCCGCCGCGACGCTCGCGCCGAGTTCAAATTTATACCCCAATTCTTTGAAGGCCAATTCCATAGCCTGCAGCTCAACAACAATGTCGGATTTATCTACATAACCCAGATGTCCAAGGCGGAATATCTTGCCTTTCATAGAACCCTGCCCTCCGGCAATGGTTACACCGTACCGGTCGCGCATCAAGCCGGGCAGTTTTGCCCCGTCAATACCTTCAGGAACTTTCACCGCCGTTACTGCGTCCGATGGCTGTACATTCGGGATATCCGCAAACAAAGAAAGTCCAATCGATTTAATCGAATTACGGAAAGCTTCGCCTACTCTGAAGTGTCTCTGCACAACATTGTCCAGGCCTTCCTCCAGCATCATTTTGAGCGCGTAATTGAGGCCCATAAACAAGGTGATAGCCGGTGTCCATGCGGTGGTATTTTTCTCTAAGTTCTTTTTCTCCTTGGCGAGGTCAAAATAAAATCGGGGCATATTAGCACTTTTCATCATTTTTTCCGCTTTTTCAGAGAAAGAAATAAACGCGAGCCCTGGCGGAATCATAAAAGATTTCTGCGCTCCAGCAATAGCGATATCGATTCCCCATTCATCCATCTTAAATTCCATCGCCCCAATAGCGGTAATTCCGTCCACAACGAAAATCGCCTCTGTTTTTTTAACCACACTGGCTATGTTTTTGATATCAAAAGCGACACCGGTGGAAGTTTCGCTGTATTCCGAATAAACCGCTTTTGTGTCCGGATTCTCTTTTAAGGCTTTTTCTACTTCAGAAGCTTTTATATCCTTGCTGTAATCCGCTTTAATTTCAACTACATTCGCGCCGTAAGCCTTACCGATTTCGGAAAAACGCTCACCGAACTTTCCGGCGGATAACACCAGCATTTTATCGCCTTTTGATAAAAAGTTAGTTACGGAGGCTTCCATTGCGCCGGTACCGGATGAAGTAAGAGTTAAAACTGTATTTTTAGTTTGAAAAACCTGCTTGAGAAGGGCAGCGTTTTCCGCTACAACATTTGAAAACTGGGGAGTCCTGTGATGCATCAGCGGCTTTGACATTTCTGATAAAATCTCCGCGGGCACTGCTGTCGGCCCGGGCGCGCATAAAAATTTTTTTATCATATTCGCCTCCATTTATTTGTTTTTCAGACCTTACGTTAAAAAACAAGAGGCATTATTATGAAGGAAAAAGCGTGATAAATCAAATTTTTGAAACGTCTAATGGGAGGCTTGTTTCTCGTTTTCTTTTACGTAGACAGCGCTGACGATAGAACCTGTTTTATCGCTGTATTGATGAAGATTATCGGGGTCGGCTTTCCATTCTCCGTCTATGACAAAGCAATAGGCATGAACGCCAGGGCTTAAACGGATTTTAATGAAAAATTCGCCGTTTCCTTTGTCTTCCAGAGGAAGGCTGTAGGGGTTCCAATTATTGAAGTCGCCGGCTAGATAGACGCTTTTTGCTTTAATGTTTTCATAACGGAATAGGTAAAAATCTTTTTCTGTCCAGAGAGGGTATTTCGCATGGGGTATAAAATCCTCTTTTAACTCAAAAAAAGACACTTTTTGTCCGCTTTCATCTAAAGTATAATTAGTGTTATACGGATCATTGACCCAGATGTCATCGACAATTAGTTTGTATTTATAAATACCTTTTTTAAGCCGTTCTTCCCATATAAATTGAATCAAATTAGTCGCTTTAGGCGTCATCAGCAGCTCTGGCTTCCAGCCGTTGAAATCACCCGCCACTAGAACTCTCTGGGCCTTTTCTTTGAAGAAGAATAATATCTGGTCGTTCATAATAATAGGGGAATTGATCCAGAAATCCATTTCTTTGGCCAGATGCTGGTATTGGTATTCAGGGCTGGTATAATCCAGATTTTTATTCCCCGGGAAAACAGTTGCGGTTCCTGAGAAAACAACCAAAACAATAAACAAAATTTTTTTGAAACCGATTGTTTCCATTTTTCCCTCCCCTGAGAAAAATTGCGCAACAATTGCTTTCGATAAATATAGCATATTTTCTTTAATAAATCAAGGGAGCTGGTTTTCAAATTTCTTTGTAAATTCTACTAATGAAATGTCCAATGCCTGACAGATGTTTCTCAGTTCAATAAAATCAATTCTCCTTTCCAGTGTCTCGTATTTGCTGATGTAAGTTTGATCTGCGCCCAGACGGACACCTAATTCTTTCTGAGTTATTTTTTTTTGGGTTCTATATTCCTTTAAAAGTTCGATAAAACGTTTGTAGTCCCTATTATGAACA
>JAGVOW010000010.1 GCA_020052515.1 Brevinematales bacterium
GGTAGAGAAATCTAAATTCCCTCAGAAAATCTGGAGAGATTGCCTGGGGTGCTCAAAAATTATGCAATGCGATGAGATAGCGATGGAAAAGAGATTGCCATAAATGAAAGCAGATTTCATAGGGCAGCTCATTGATAACAAGTACAAGGTACTGGAAAAGCTGGGCGAAGGAGGCATGAGCGTTGTCTTCTGCGTCGAAGATATTATCACCAGGCAAATTCTTGCCTTAAAATGGATGAAAAAATCGGTGACTTCTTCCTACTTAGAAGACCGGATCCGTTTTAAAACAGAAATGGAATTAGCTGTCAAATTTAACCATCCTCATATCATCAAAATATTCAAAGCCGGCGAGTTTGAAAACAATCCCTACATTATTATGGAACTATTGAATGGAAAAAGCCTGGCGGACATGCTTTTGTCCGGCAGGAAATTCAGCAAAACAGAATCTCTTTCCATTGTCAATCAGCTTGTCTCGGCTGTGGATTATGTGCACAATAACGGTATTATACACAGGGACATTAAACCCGGGAACATTTTCTTAATCCAGAAAGCTAAAGAGCTTTCCGTAAAAATCCTCGATTTCGGCGTAGCCATAATGATAGAATTGAAGTCCATCAAAATGGTAGAGGAAATAGTCGGCACATTTGGGTATATGTCTCCTGAAGCAACAGGAATGGTTAATAAACGAGTAGATGAACGCAGTGATCTTTATTCTATTGGTGTCATTCTTTATCACTTAATGACCGGGGAAATGCCTTTTCAGGCAAAAGAAGCAGGAAAAATCCTGCATCAGCAGGTCGCCCTCTCTCCAAAAAGGCCCAGTAAAATCAATCCAAAAATACATCCTATCCTGGAAGAATTGATCTTAAAACTTTTAAACAAAGAACCTGATCTCCGTTATCAGAGTGCTAAAGGCCTTTTGTATGATTTGGAAAAAATTCAAAAGGGAGAAGAGAATTTTCTGATAGGGGAGAAAGATCAAAAAGTTAAGCTAAACTATCAAACCAGGCTGATTGGAAGAGTAAAAGAAATGGGCCAGTTAAAAGAACTCTTTCACAATCTCGAAAATGGAAAAGGATCTCTTTGTTTTATTGGTGGTGAGGCTGGTTCGGGCAAAAGCCGGCTGGTAGAAGAAATCAAGAATTATGTTTATGAGAAAGGCGGTGTGTTCTATGGCGGAAGATGCCTGAATCAAGAGAACAAAATTCCTTATCAGCCCTTTAAAGATATATTAGATGTTTTTGTGGTGTATGTGGAAAAATTGGAAGATAAGTTAAAAGAAAAAGAAATTAAAAGAATTAAACTGATTCTGGGAGACCTGCAAGAGGTTGTTGTCCGGTTAAACTCAAATATGCAGAAGCTTCTGGGTGAAATAAAAGAATTGGTCCCGCTTGAGCCGGAGAGAGAGAACAAAAGATTCTTGATGACATTGGCTGAATTTTTTTGCCGCCTTTCCCGGGAAGACGTTCCTTGTTTGATTTATTTAGATGATCTACAGTGGGTGGATGAGAGCAGTTTGAATCTTCTACAAGAGGTGGTTTCAAAGTTAGAAAATAAAAACATTTTTATTCTGGGGACCTATCGTTCCAATGAAATCGATGAGAAGCACCCTTTGCAAAGATGGAAAAAAATGGCCCAGGCCAGGAAGTATTATTTTGAAGAGATTGAATTGAAAGCAATGGGCCATGATGCTCTGAATGAATTGATTGCCGGGATTTTGGGGGAAAAAGAAAACCGTTCTCATGGAATAACGGCCTATATTTTAGAGAAAACAGACGGCAATCCTTTCTTTGCTATCAATGTTCTGAGAGAACTGGTAGAAGAAAAAACATTGATATGGAAAAATGGGCGCTGGAAAGAGGATTGGGAAAAGATTGAGAATTTACCTATATCCGCTAATATGGTAGATATTATTCTCAGGCGCATTCACTGCTTATCTGATGAGCTGAACCATTTGCTTTGTGTCGCTTCGGTGATTGGTACGGAGTTTGAACTTCCTGTTCTTTTTCGCCTTATCTCTAAATCAAAAGAAGGGGTGGTTTTATTGATAGATGAGGCGATATCTCTTCAGCTCTTAGGGGAAGGTGGAGGAAAGGGGAAGTATACTTTTGTCCATGAGAAAATCAAAAATGCTTTTTATCAAAAGATACGCGAAAAAGAAAGGAGGATCTTGCATTTGAATGCAGCTCATGCGATAGAAGAAATAAACGAAGGCGACCTGGAAAAAGTAATATTTGAGCTGATACACCATTACTTTGAGGCAAACGACGAGGAAAGAGTGCTAAAATATTTTATTACTGTGGCAGAAGAAGCCAGTCATTCTTACGCGAATGAAGAAGCTGGAAGATATTATGAAATGGGGATCAAAATATTAGAGAAAAATGGACAGAAAGGTTCTGCCGAATGGATGAGGGCGAGAGAAGGTTTGATAAGCGTTTATTTAACTATGGGTAAGAATGATGATGCTATAGAAATCGCGTTGGATATTATCAAATCAAAAAAAACAGTCCTCGAAAAAGCGAATACCTATCAGCAAATCGGTTTGGCTTATTTTAAAAAGGGAGATTGGCAAAATTGTGAAAACACTCTCGGAAGCGCTTTGAAATTATTAGGGGAAAAAATCCCGCTTCATGATTTTGAAATCATTGCATTGCTTGCCCGTGAGCTCATTGTCCATGTTCTTCATTGCATTCTTCCGGGGATTTTTTACCATAAAACGGGAAAGCCAGTCAAAAAAGAAGACATTCAAGCTCAGTGGTGCTATATGGCGTTGAATTGGATGTATACTCTAAGTAACATTCTTAAGATGCTGGCTAATCAATTGCGCATGCTCAATCTGGGAGAAAGCAGAGTTGGAAAGTCCAGGGAGTTGGGAATGTGCCTGGGCGCTTATGCTTGCATTTGTATGGCGATTCCCCTTTTTAAACGCGCAGTGAAATACCACACTGCCTCTTATGAGCTCAGAAAAATGCTTTCCGATGAGTGGGGAATAGCGCAGAGTTTACAATGGATGGGGTTTTGCTACTGCTGGATGGGGCATCTGGAAAGAAGCACAGAATACTTTAATGAGTCTTTAGAAAAATTTCAAAAGATCGGCGATATCTGGGAACTTGGAATGGTGATGAATGGATTGGGCTATAATTATTGGTACACCAGCAATTATCCTGAGGCACTGTACGCTTATTCCAAATACCTTGAAATAAGCCTTATGGCAAATAATGATTTTGGGATTGGCGGAGCAAAGGAAAATCTTTCTCATGTTTATATTGAACAGGGCAAATTTGAACAGGCGGGGGAAGCTTTAAATTTTGCTCTGAATGTGAGCGAAAGTAAAAAAGACTGGTTTACCTTCTGTACCAGCCACTTTAGTTATGGATACCTCAAACTGGAACAGATGGAGTGGAAGATTGCCATAGAATATTTAGAGAAAGCCCTCAAATTAGAAAAAAGCAATTCTTTCCTCAAGGATTATACTGTTCCCATTTACCCGCTTTTGGCGGAAGCCTATATTCAGGAATTCAAAAATAGAAAAGAATCAAAGAATAAAAAAGATTTAGCGCGGATTAAAAAAGCCTGCGGGGAAGCTTTAAAAGAAACCAGGCTCTGGCAAAATCATTATGGTTTGGCTTTGCGGGCAAAGGCAAGTTACTTCTTCTTGATTGGTAAAAACAGAAAGTCTGAGGAACTTTTCCTGAAGAGCATTGCTCATAACAAGCGCATTGGGAGAAAGTACGATCTGGGCAAGTGTTATTATGAATATGGTTTTTTGTTGAAAGCTCTTTCCCGGGAAGAGCCTGCAAAGTATCAGTGGGACGAAGCTCTTCGTATTTTCAAAGAAATCGGCGCTGTGGAGTATTCGAATAGGTGCATGAAAATTCTGGTAAATGAAGAGAAGCAGTCCGAATCTCCTTCCAGGGGCGATAACTTGAATCTGGAAAGAAGGCTATCTACTGTAATAAGCGTAAGCAGGTATTTGAGTTCTATATTAGACCTTGAGGAACTTTCTGAAAAAATTATGAACAGCGCAATGGAGATCACAGGAGCGTCAAGAGGTGTTCTACTTCTTTATTCGGAAGAAGAAAAAAAATTGGAGAAAAAAGTAGTCAGAAATATGGAAGGAGACAGCGAACGAGGTAAAGAAACCTGGATTAGCATGAGCATTGTGGCAAAAGCGGAAAAAAATAAAGAACCGGTTATTATAGATAACGCCCTTACAAATGACGATTTTAGCTCGGAGAAAAGCGTTGTTTTAAGCGGCATCAAATCTGTTTTATGCGTGCCTATTATGGCAAGAGGAAAGATGCTGGGAGTAATTTATTTAGACAACAGAATGATTAGTTCTTTATTTGATAAAGAGGATCTGGAGATGCTTTCGCTTCTGTGCAATCAAGCAGGTGTGTCTATAGAGAATGCTCAGCTCTACCAGAGGGCTGTAACAGATGGGCTGACAGAACTTTATAACCGGGCTTTTTTTGACAATTTTTTGATCCAGCAGGCGGCTTTTTCCCAGAGGAATAAGAAAAAAATTTCTTTAATGATGATAGACCTCGATTATTTCAAGAAAGTGAATGATACCTATGGCCATCCGGCGGGTGATTTTGTTTTACAGAATATCGCGAAGATTATTAAAAACGTGATCCGAAAAAGTGATTTATCAGCCAGATATGGAGGAGAGGAATTTGTCATAGTCCTGGCCGAAACGGGGCTGGATGGAGCGCTGATAACAGCGGAAAAATTGCGGAAAATGATAGAAGCCCACTCATTTGTTTACCAGAGAGATTCTGCTCTCCAAAAAATTAAGGTTACAGTTAGCGTTGGCTTGAGTGAATTAGCTGAAGGCCAGGATAGAATCGATTTACTGGAAAACGCGGACAGGGCGCTTTATCAGGCAAAGGAAAAGGGCAGAAATAGAGTGGAATCTCTTATTTCTCAAACCAGGATTGATAAAACAAATACCTGAAGCAGTGCGGGCATTGGTGAATTTCTATGTCCTCTGCTTTCATACTTTCTCCCAGCTCTCCCTGCAGGATTGTCGGTAAAACGGTGAAACAGCCGGCGCAGGCATCCTGGTCAACCTCGACGATAGCAAAACCATTTGTTTTCTTCAGCAGGGATTCAAAGTATTCAATAAACTGTATGTCAAAATCAGTGCGAATTTGATCTTTTTTTGATTCAATCTCTTCCAGCTCGCCTTTATGTTCTTTTGTGATAGAGTTAATGTGGTTTTCCAATTCCTCCGTCTTTTTGCTGTTTTCTTCTATTTTTGTCAGAATTTTTTCTAGTTCGTTTTTAATTTCCAGCTGTTTTGAAGTGTCGTAATCAATCTGAGCCTGGATAAGGCTAAGCTCCTGCTGCTGTTTTTCCATTTCCTTTTCCCAGGACTTAATCTGGCGGGCAATTTTTATTTTGTCTTTGCCTTCATCAAGGCTGTTAATTCTCTTGTTGATTTCATCCCTTTTTCCCAATTCCTCATTAATTTTTTTGTTCATTTCATTGACATTAATAGTCATTTCATTCTTAGTAAAAGAAAGTGAATCATTTTCTTGTTTAAACTTATCTACTTTTTTTTCTTCTTCCGCATAGAGATTTTTGATTTCTTTTTCCCGATTGTAAAGATTTTGAAAAACAACCAATTTTTCTATTCTTTCAATGTTATTCATCTTTATCCCCTTTAGCTTAATGGGCCCACCTGGGCTCGAACCAGGGACCCACTGATTATGAGTCAGTTGCTCTAACCGACTGAGCTATGGGCCCTAAAAGTAACATCTATTTTAATTCAGAATCGGGGAATAGTCAAATTTTTCGAATTTTTCTGGAATGACAAGAATTTGATAAAAAACACTTTTTTGGTTATAATTAAAGTTGATAATAAAGAGGGGATTTTATGGGTGTGGAGAACATTACCATTATTATAGATTATTCCATTATGCTTTTTCATGAGTTTAATTCTTTTGTCCGGAAAAATCATTTTAAATCGGAAACCAATGTCAAACTTTCTCAAAACAATCAGGCTTTTGTGGTGCAGGAGCATTCTGTCTGGGAGTATGTTTTGGCTTTGAAAAAATTTCACCCGGTGGATGTACGGCTGACTTATGAGGAAAAAAAGTATATTCTTTTGCTCTTGGGGGCCAGCCTTTATGGGCAGAATGGCATTAATATCTGGCAGGCAGCCTGCTTTTTTCATCGGGTTCCACTGCAGGCGATGCATTCGCTTTCGAAAGTTTTGGGGCCTTCCAGCGGGTTTATGAAAAGCGGTATGGCTATGTTTCAGGAGACTGATTTTCTGGGAACAGCATTATCCATTGAGGGAATCGCTGATTTTTACAACAACCGTAAGGTCTATTTATCGCCTTTTGCTTTGAATTCTATTTTCACTGATTTTACCGGCAGAAATCTCTACGGCATAGCGCATTATCAATTGTCTGGAAATTATAAGGATATTAATGGATTGTTGAAAGATATTTCCAATATTATGAAATACCTTTTCTTTCTGGCCAATTTTTATAAGGTGAATTATGCCCATGCTTCTCAAAAAGAGGATATTTATGAAAAAGGGGAATTCGCGCAGATTCTGCGTAAATTCAAGAAAAACATTATCCATTCCAGCTTGAAGCTTCACCTGGTCGAATTTTTAAAACAACATGACCTTTCTAATATTGAGTTTGTTGTGCTTTTGTATCTGATCTATAAAGTGGTGATTTCGAAAGAATTCATTATCGCGAATATTGAGGAAGTGCTTTCAAATTTTGCTTTTATTCCTTCTCAAATAAAGACTGTCTTGAACTGCTTTTCAAAAGACAGCATGTTTGTAATGGAGAATTTTGTCGGGCAGATGGATTTTTTCACCGGGTATCCTTTTGAAGATGAGATTGACTCTGAAGAAGTGGAAATGGGAATTCAGAGTTCGGAAGAAGGTGAGTTTGTCGGTATTCCTTCAGACTACAACGCCATTTCTATCTCTAAAGACAAAATTTATCGGCTTGTTTTTTCGGAAGCGAAACAAAAAAGTAAAAAAATAGCTAATCCTGTTGAAGCGTCCAAGAGCGCCCAGCCGGATAAAGAAACCAGGCAGATTCAGCAAGAAAAAGGATTGTATGAAATCATTACTCCGAAAGTCGCTATCAAAAACGTTATTCTGGATGAAGAAGTGAAGAACGAGCTTTTGAGCGCTGTAGATATGACAAAGACTATTGATATTATGAAAAGCTGGGAAGTGAAGCCGAATCTGGCGTCGGATTCTTTCAGCTCGATCAAAATACTTCTTTATGGCCCTTCCGGAACGGGAAAAACCATTACAGCACAGGCTCTGGCTGGAGATGCGGGCGCTGATTTGTTTAAAGTCGATGCCAGTAATCTGGTGAGTGTGTGGGTAGGAGAAAGTACCAAGAATGTGAAAAGAGTCTTTAAAGAGTTTTATAAATACGCGAAGGGCTCTTCAAAAAGGGTTTTTCTCTTTATCAATGAGGCGGACCAGCTCTTAAGCGCCCGGGGCAATATTACTCAGGCCGCGGACAAGGAATACAACCAAATGCAGAACTTGCTCCTTGAAGAATTGGAAAATTTTGACGGGGTTTTTATTGCTACTACGAATCTGGCGGATTTATTTGACACAGCATGGAATAGACGTTTTAATATTAAAATCCGTTTTGACATACCCAAATACGAGACCCGGTTGAAACTCTGGGAAGTTCATATTTCTCGCAAAATGCCGATTGCTAAAGACGTTGATTTGAGAAAGCTTTCGGAGTTTGAACTGGCCGGCGGCTCAATTGCCAATGTAGTCTATAACGCGGCTAGAAAAGCGGCGCTCAGGTCCGTTAGTCCTAAATTAGTAACTCAGAAGGACTTTCTGGACGCGATTCATAATGAGTTAAAGTCCCATCTTGGAAATAAATCTGCCAGAGTGGGTTTTTCCACATGAGAATAGCTGTTGCCGGCGGTTTGGGAACAGAGAAAAGGCTTCTTTCTATTCTAAAAGGCGATTTTGTTTTTTTGCTGGGATCAGCTTATCATCTTTCCAGAGAGAAGTTTGAGCTTTATCGGGAAATTGATTTTATGGGTGAATACCTGACGCATAACTATAAGAATCAATTTTTGGATTACGACTTTACCTTTGATATTTCTCAAAGCTTGAAATCTAAATTCACGGTGAGCGAATTTGCGCTTTCTTCCAAAAAAAAAGCCTTTCTTTTATTTTATCAAAAGGGATGGAAACTTTTTTCGCAGGTACCGGGCGGGGCATGTCTCTCCTGCTATCAGCATTATGAAAGGCCGGAGCCGGCGCTTCTATGGCCGGAAATAAGTAAAAATTTTGAGGCCGCTGTAAAACAAGCGATTTCTTCTTCAAAGAAAAAAAGCACAGTGATTGATCTCGAAAAACTCTCAGAAACAACTCTGAAAGCTGATCCGGATTGCCCGGCGCATAACGGTAAATTTTCTTTTTTAACGGGTCAGATGGCGGACGTGGTTTCTGTCTCCTGCGGAGAAGAAACGGTAGGAGTAAGCCCCATGAATGAAGTCAATCTTGACTTCGAGCAATTCAAAAAAAAACTTTCTTCTTTTGTGAAGATTGTAAAAGAGAACGCATTTTTTCTGGAGTTTCAAGTTGGCCGTTTTAACGCGACTTTGTTTCGTCAGGGAAGACTACTGGTGAAGGGCACAAAGGAAAAGAATACAGGACTTTTTATTTATAGGAATTATGTGGGAAGTTAAGGGGGAGTTGTTTATGGTTCGCACTATTATTTTCGCACTTTATTTTGTGCTTTATCTTTTATGGACCATTGTTCTTATTGTACCCTATTATTTATTTAAATTTATGGGAAAAGAAAGATTTTTTATGGAGAAGCAGGCTATGCTCTGGGGCAGGAGTTTGATCTGGTTATCTGGATCCAGGATTGAGGTTAAGGGCATGGAGCATCTTCCATCCGGAGGGGTGTTATTTGTCGGCAACCATCAAAGCAACATTGATATTCTCGTGGTTTTATCTTCTATTCACAGGCTGATTGGTTTTATCGCGAAAAAAGAGTTGAAGGCAATTCCTATTTTAAGTTTTTGGATGAAAAACATTCACTGTATCTTTATGGATAGAAAGAGCTTGAGAAAGTCGGCCGAGGCTATTCAGCAGGGTGTGGAATATCTGAAAAAAGGCTATTCGCTTGTTATTTTTCCAGAAGGCCATCGTAGTAAGAGTGCCCGGATTGGTGAATTTAAGTCCGGAAGCATAAAATTAGGTTTGCTCTCCGGGGTTCCAATCGTGCCGATTACTCTGGATGGGAGCTACCATGTTTGGGAAGAAAAAAAACAGATCAGGCCGGCTTTAATTAAATTGACCATTCACCCGCCGATCAAAACGGAAAATTTTTCTAAAAAGGATAGGGATCAGCTACTCGTAAGAGTAAAAGAACAAATCGCAAGCGCTCTATCAGGCGGATGAAATGCTGGTATTAAAAGGTGTTTCGAAAAGTTATCCTATAGCCGGTGAGAGGCGCGTCATTCTGGATGGGGTCAATCTGGATATAAAGAAAGGAGAAATTGTTTCTTTTACGGGAAAATCCGGATGCGGAAAATCGACTCTTCTGAATGTGATTTCCGGTATTACCTCGCCCGAAAAGGGTTCTGTCTACTTAGACGGTAAAAAAATGGTTTATTTTCTGGATATTTTTTCCTCCATTGCCCGAAATAAAAAAATCGGCTTTATTTTTCAGACATTCCGGCTTCTCCCAGAGGAAACTGTCTGGTCCAATGTTTTAATGCCGGCCAGAATCAAGGGTTCTTTGAATAAGGGCATAAAAGATAGAATGGAACGCATTCTAAAAGAACTGGAGATTTTTGAGTATAAGTCAATGAAGGCCTGTCTTCTTTCCGGCGGCCAGAAGCAGAGGGCGGCAATAGCGAGGGCATTGGTGAATGATCCGGCGCTAATCTTGGCGGATGAGCCTACGGCAAATCTCGACAAAGAAACGGCTGTAGAAATCTGCAAGATTCTACAAAAAGTCGCGGAATCCGGGAAAACCATACTCGCGGTTACCCACCAGGAATATTTGTTCAAACATTCGGACAGGATTTATCTCCTGCGTGATGGAAAGCTGGAGGTGAAAAAATAATGCAGAAGATGTATCTCATCTTGAAAGAAATCAAGGGAAGTTTTTTTATTACACTGGTTGTTTTCTTTGCGGCCGCGCTCTCTGTCTTTTTTGTCTGCACTTTTTTTGTGATTGGCAATAATACAAACCGTTACATTCAAGGAAAATTTGCTTCGGCAATCCCGCCGAATATGATCAAAGTCAGCCCTAAGCCCTCACCGGACCTGGGGATTTTGAGTTTTATGTTTAAGAAGCATAGCGGTGCTCTTCTGGATGAAAAGGGTTTGAAAAAAATTCTGGGTATCAAAGGTGTCAAGACGGTTTTCCCGATTATGAGCTCGCAGATACCTATGCAGGCCGCGATTTCTATTTTTGGCCTGAACTACCGTACGGATTTAATCTGCATCGGCGTTCCTTATGAATATATTTCTGACCATATTACAGATTCAAAGGCGAAGAAACTCTGGAAAAACTGGAAGAAAGGAAATGAACTGCCGATGCTGCTCCCAAACATTCTTCTGGATGCTTACAACAACAGCATGGCGGAACCGAATGGGTTGCCCAGGATCAGCAAAGAATTTGCCATTGGCAAACAGCTTCAGATTTTGTTTGGAAAATCTTCTATTAAAGCCTTGCCCGGCTTTGATACCGTGAAGGGGAGGCTGGCCGGCTCTACAGACCGGGTAGCCAGTATTTGCCTGGTAACGCCGATCTCTGCTGTCCGCTATTACAATGAGCGTTTTTTGGGAAAGGCTCATGTGGAATATATGACAGTAATGGTGCGGGCGATTGACCATACCTCTTTTTTAAAGGTAAGCGATCAGTTGAAGAAAATGGGTTTTTTAGTAGAAACGGAAAAATCTCTTTCTAAAGAAATTTTATCGCTCAAAGAAGCGATCAGCTTTTCAATCCGGATTGTCAGCGCGTTGGTTATTTTGCTTTGTATCATCGCGGCGGCGTTTTCTACTATTATTGCCGCGCTGGACCGGCTGGAATATTACCGGATACTACGTGTTTTAGGGGCTTCCCAGCTTTTTATCGCGGTTACCATCTGGATCAAATACGCGATCATCGGTTTTCTGGGAGCGATTTTTGCTTTTTTTGTTTTTTCAAACGCGTCTCATTATTTGAAATTCATAGCCGTCATTCCGGGCTTTCAGATTGATTTTTCTATTTCAAATGCCTTTTATACACAGACTCTTTTCTGGGCAATGGCCATACCTGTTTTGTCCACAATTCCAGCGCTCATTCATCTCTTTACCAAAAGTATGACAGAAGATTAATACTCATTTGTAATCAATGTTATTGATAATTATGGAGATATGATAGCGAGAGGTGATTTTATTATCGGCAGTTTTTAAAACTGCTTTTTAGAAATCCTGGTAAATTCCATGATAAAAAACAAAACTATGCCGGCAATAAAGCAGATGTAAAACAAGATAGCGGCCGCAGAGAGAAATAAGGGAACCGGAAGAATGAGGCTGCCTAGCTGAAGTGACATCAAAAATCCAGCCGTGCCGGTAAGGGCCAAAGAAAGCCGGTATGCCCATCTGCTTTTACTTTCCAGGCAGAAAGTCCAGAGGAAAACAATCAGGAAAAGAGTTTGAAAAATCGAATACCAGAAGAACAGATTTAAAAGCCCGGTAAAGAGAATAAACAGCAGGATGTTAATCAAGACAAGGTCTTTTTTCGAATTCTCCTTCAATAAAAAAGAAAAAAGCATCAGCCCGTAACCCAAAACAGAATAAAAAAAGATGTAATGCTGTATCTTGAAGTGAAGTGGGGAAATAGCGAGAATCAGCCCTAATAAAAATAATGTCTTCCAATTCATAGTTTTACCTCATTCCATGAAAATATAGGCCCGTCTGTACATGCAAGCTTGTATTGGCCGGAAGGCGTTTCTACTGCGCAGCCCTTGCAGACGCCGAAACCACAGCCCATGATGGTTTCAATGGAGTAATAAGCTTCTACCTGGGCGCAATCGCGGAGTATTTTAGAGACTGCCCGAAGCATGGGGTTAGGGCCGCAAGCGTAAACAACTTTGTCACTTAAGTCATATTCTGATAACAAATCGATGACAGTGCCTTTTTTACCTGAACTTCCATCTTCCGAAGCGATTTTTACTTCAGAAAAGCTTGAAGAATAAGCGGAAAGTTCGGGCAGGTATTCCTTACTCTTTACGCCGAATAAAAGCAAACCGCTTGAAATCGTTTTTGATAGAAAGAAAAAAGGGGCTATCCCTACGCCGCCGGCAACAAAAATGGCTCTCCGGTTTATTAATGGAAAAGAGTTTCCTAATGGGCCGATAATATCAAGAAAGTCACCGATCTTCTTGCCAAAAAGCGCTTCTGTGCCTTTGCCTTTTAATAAAATAAGGAGAGATAAAGTGTCACCCTCGGTATCCGTAATACTGAAAGGCCTTCGAAGCAAGGGCGTAAAACTGTTATTTACACGAATATTAACAAATTGCCCGGCTAAAGCGTTTTTGGCAATATTTTTTGTCCGGAATTTCAGAAAAAGATAAGAATGATCTATTATTTTCTCAACGATTTCGCACTGTTCCTGATACTTCAAGAGCTTCTCCTCTGTTTAATATGATAAAGTAAGAGAGATTTCATGTCAAAAAAGCCCTTTTTCAAACAGAATGAAAAATTGAAAATCAGCTATTTGGCTGTAAGAATATCGGAAAGAGGGGGATTTTATTAAACCACAACTCTATATCCGATAACAAATTAAAAATGAATAAATAAAACTTACTGACAAATAACTGACAAAATAAAACAGCTTTTTTTTTAATCCATATCGATTATGTTCATACTTTTCCCGTTCTTCGGATCAAAATATTCCGACTCTTGTTTTAAGACAGCGTTAAAAGCGTTTCTAAATATCACTATCGCTTTATAGTTAGCTGGAGCTTTATTAGTCGGATAAGAAATATATAATATTTCATAAACCGGAAGGTGTATTTCCCCGAACTTTTTCTTTATTTCAATATCATTGCTATACCAGGTGATTTCCGGAGCGGCATTTAATTCTGAACCGCGTGATCCGTTTATTTTTAAAACCAAACCTTGTGAATAATAAGGAATCTTGAAGTCATTCGTTAATAAAACAACATTCGTCTGCGATTCAAAATATTGATAGGTATCGTTTAGGACAGCTTCAGCATCCTTTTTCGTTTGATTAACACAGGAGGTTAAAATGAGGAATATTGCTAACGCATAGAAAAACATTTTATTCATACTCAAGACTCCGTTATAATCTAAAACCTTAACCATGGATTGATCCCTTGCTGAAGGCACATTTGACACAGTAATATGAAGTAGGCTAAATCAAAAAGGAATGTAGTAATATAGAGGAAGTTTAACAGCTTATTCTTTGGGTTATTTCGATAAAAATAAATCGAGGCGGCTGTCGTTCCTAGCATTTTAAATAAAGCGATGTAAATAGATTGTCCTGCGATGCTGTTTCTCTGTAATAACATGTTAACGAACAGAATAGACATAAGTAGATTTGAACCAAAAGCCGTATACTTTCCATGCTTGGTGTCGTTTGTTTGTTTAGTAATAAGAACAATCAATAAGAAGCTAAGAACTATAGCAACAAGAATAATAAGATAAAAGGCCGTATAAGATAGAGTTGGTAAAAAATAGCTTTTCCCAAAGACAATCAGCTGAAAAAGAATAATTACATCCAGAGCAACCCAAAACCGATCGACATACCTTTGAGGCTTTTCATGAATAATATAAAAAGAAAAAATGAATTCCCACGTTATATTTAAGCATAATGAAACAAAGGGCATGCCGTATGTTGAATCTTGAAAACCTCTTGCAATAATAAAAATATAGGCCAGTGTCCAGAATATGCCGGTTGAGTACATAAGCGTATTTCTGATTAGCTTATCCTTATCAAGGTTCATTTATTTGTCCTTTTTCCTTTAATGATTAAATTTTATATTATTTGATAATTAATATCAAATTTTCAATTTGCGCTTTAAAATATTGATCTATAAAACTATACTGGGAAAAACGCTTTATATGATTTATGCGATTGTCTCAAGTATTTCCAGCTTTATAGTTGGAATAATCTATATCATGCTGGGTATGTTTGTACTATTTAGCAATAGGAAAACTGCCAACATTTTGTTTTTCGTATTCTGTATATTTACCGGTGTATCCGCTATTTTAGACAGTCTGGGACTTTTCTTTATCGTTGGGCACTCTTATTCTGGATTTATTGATAATTTAAAAATAATCATTCTCCTGATAGGACTCATCACATTAATCCCTTTTACTCTGTCTTTTCCTGAAAACGCAAGGCTCAAGGGGCGCATAAAGGTTATTTCTTTAATTTACTCACCTTTATTATATTTTATATTCATAGCTTTTGAAAACAAATTTCGTTCTTCAGTCTACTTTGTAAAAGATATTTTGTATAAAGAAAATACGGTTCATTATTATATGTTATGGGTTGCGGTTTGCGCCTGCATTATTTCTTCTCTGGGAATAGAGTGTTATAAATACTTCAGGACGAAAGATTGGAAATGTCAAGAGTTTTTCCCATATCTGTACTCGGGTAATTTTCCACCCCTTCAATAAGAGTTTTTCCCATACCTTCCACGGGAGTATTTCCCATA
>JAGVOW010000006.1 GCA_020052515.1 Brevinematales bacterium
GTAACTCAATACAAATGGGAGGATATCTATGATTCGTAAATTTTTGTCAGTCCTCTTTCATTTTTGGAGATATACGTCCTTTCTTGACTTTGGACGACAGCCAGGGTCAAAAGCCTCCAGATGGCGATGGATAAAAATTGATTATTTCATAAATTTTCTTTAAAATATCCTTTAAATCGCAGGAGGGAAACATGTTTTTTATCAAGTGGATTGCAACTTTTTTAAAATCTTTAAATTCCAACGAAAAGCCCGATGAAATCGCGGCCGGAATAGCCTTTGGGTTTGTCCTGGCTTTGATCCCTTCAGGAAATCTTTTGTGGATTTTATTATTGCTGGTAACTTTTTTCTTAAGGGTCAACTGGGGAATGGAAATGATTTTTCTGGTCATTTTTAAGCTGATCGCGCCGGTGTTTGACCCCATTCTGCACCCGCTCGGCTACGCGCTTTTGATTATCCCTTCTCTGGAAGGCTTTTATGATAAACTTTACAATATACCGCTTATTCCTTTTACAAAGTTCAACAACACAATTGTAATGGGAAGCTTTGCCGCCGGGATTTTGCTTTATATCCCTATTTTTATTTTATTTAAAATTCTGGTGCAGCTTTACCGGACAAAAGTAATAAAGGTGATCGCGGAAAGCAAATTTGTCAAATGGTTTATGAAATTGCCTGTGGTTTCCACAATAGTTAGTTTGTTTAATAAGGCAAACAGTGTTTATTCCAGGGCAAAATAATACAACATCAGAAAGGCGCCAATAATTATTGTCGCCTATATTTTAGAGGAGGATGATGTGTCAAAACAAAAGAAGATAAAGATTCCAAAATTGTTTAAAAAGGAACTGAAAGCTAAGATTTTTGAGAAGAAAATACTCAAAAAAATTTACATTCCGGCGGACAAAGACTTAATTATCTCCCTTTACCAGAAGAACCCGGAAGGAAATTATATTCTGACGAAAGAAAATTTCAACAAAGACGAAGCGAAAAAATTGAAAACTCTTGCGGCCGCTATAAATAAAAACAAAGGCGGGGCTGTAAATACCAGCAAATTAGGTTTTGCTGCGGCATTAGTCATCTTGATTATTGCTTTTTATGTACTGTTTATGAATAAGCTCATTGAATGGGGAATGGAGAAAGGCCTGGAGGCAATTTTTAACGCGAAGGCTGATGTAAAAGGGGTAAATTTTGAGATATGGAACGCGAAAATCAGTTTTCAGTATTTGGAAGTAGCCAATGAAAGTGAACCCTTCAAAAACCTCTTTGAGCTGGGGAAAACTGAAATTGCCTTAAACTCAGCGGAACTCTTGAAAGCAAAGTTTGTAGCCCAAAATATCGAATGCCAGAACATTCAGTGGAACACTACAAGGCAGACTTCAGGCGCATTGGCCAAGAAAGAAGAGCCTCAAACAAAAGAGGATAAAAGCTCTTCAAAAAAAGAAGAGTCTAAAAATGGATTTTCATTGGGTAATGTGGATGTCAATAAAGTAGTAGAAGACAACAAAACCAATCTGCAGAGCCTTTCCCAGTACAGTAAAGCGAATGAAAAATTATCCCAGGCCAACGCGAAATGGGAAAGCAGCATGGATGCCACAAAGAAGAATATCGCTGATGTATCAAAGAATGTAGACGATGTCAGAAAGATAAACGCGGGCTCCATCAAAACCGCGCAGGAAGCTCAGGATGCCTACAACAAAATCAACGCTGCGCTGTCTAAAGTAGATAATTTAAAGAAAGACGTAGATAGAACAAGCAAGGATTTCTCTGAAGACAAAAACTCAATTGATAAGCAGGTAAAAGATTCGCAAGGCAGCATGGACAAGGATTTTAAATACCTTTCCTCCCTGATTGCCCTGCCGAAAGGCGGATTGCAGGGAATAGCCGGACAGATAGCCGAGAGCTACCTTTCCCAGAAATTGGGCAAGCTTTATTTCTATCTATTGAAGGCAAAAACAGTCGCTTCCAGCTTAAAGGGCGGAGATAAAAGCAAGAAAACACCTATCCCTCAGCCGGGAAGAAGGACGGGTTTTAACGTGCCTTTTAAAACGACGGTTTACCCTAATTTTTTGATTGAGAACGCGGCCGCTTCCGCCGGGAAGGCCGGTGATAATTTCTATTTGACTGCCTCTTTGAAAGACCTATCGGCCGACGCCGACCTATGGGGCAAGCCGGCAACTTTTTCGATTGACCAGACAAAAGAAGGCAAAGAGCTCATCGTAAAAGGTTTTTCTGACGCAAGAAGCAACGCGGGCGAAACTCTTGGCCTGGAATTTCAAGCCAACCATTATCCTTTTGAAATGAAGGAAGGATTTTCTTTCTTAAACGCCAGATCGATTCAGGGTAATTATAACTTCAAAACCGGCCTTAAATTAAAGAAAGACAACACTGCTGTCGGAACGGCTGTCATTCAACTAAGCGAAGTAGAAATGGATTTGGTCAATAAGGATGATTTGATCAGCAAGGTTGTTTATGATGCGATCCGCTCCACCTCCAATGTGATTCTGGAAATTTCTTACCGGATCGCTCCAAACGGTAGCGTCGCTTTACAAACAAAAAGTAATATTGACCAGGCTATTTCAAAAAAGATCGGTTCCTTGCTGTCTGATATGAGTAAAAAATACAGCCAGGAAATTAAAGATGCTCTGTTGAAAATGATTGCTCCTGAACTGGAGAAAAATAAAACTTTATCTCAGGCTTTCCTGAAAATCAATGAAGTGTCTAAAGGCAACGTGAAAGACGTAGACAGCTTAAAAGCGGAGATAGAGAAAAAGAAAAAAGAAATTGACGATCAGGTCAATAAAGCCAAACGTGAAGCTGAGGATAAAATAAAGAAAGAAGGATCGCAGAAAGTGCAGGACGCAACTAAAAACCTGCCGAAACTACCGGGATTTTAATCCCCCCAACCCCCTTTGAAAAGGGGGAGATAGGAGTTAAGAAAATGTACGATTTGACTAAAGAACAATTTTACGAAAAAACAAATCCGTTTGATTTATTAGAGGAATTCGGATCGCCGCTCTATGTCTACAGCGAAAAGATTTTGAGACAGCGTTGCCGGGAAATAAAGAATTTAACTGCTTACCCTCATTTTCAGGTCCATTATTCGGCAAAAGCCAACAGCAATATTGCTTTACTCAAGATTGTACGCAGCGAAGGGCTTTTTGTGGACGCGATGTCGCCCGGCGAAATTTACGCCGAGACGCAGGCAGGCTTTAAGCCGAATGAAATTTTCTTTATCCCAAACAATGTTTCCTCTGAGGAATTTCTTTACGCCTCGAAAGCTGGAATTCTTACCAGCGTGGACTCTCTCTCCCAATTGGAGCTTCTTGGAAAAACGCTTCCGGGCTCGAAAGTGGCTGTACGTTTTAATCCCGGCGTGGGCGCGGGACACCATCAAAAAGTGGTTACTGGCGGGAAAAGCTCAAAATTCGGAGTAAACCCTGAAGACGCGCTGGAAGTAAAGAAAATTAACGCGAAATTTAGCCTAAAAATGGTGGGAATCAATCAGCATATTGGCTCGCTTTTCATGGAAAGTGCGCCTTTTATTCAGAGCGTTCAATCCCTCCTTTCCATTGCCACTCACTTCGAGAACCTGGAATTTGTGGATTTTGGCGGGGGCTTCGGCATTCCTTATCATAAGCAGGAAGGTCAAAACCGGCTGGATTTGAAAGAACTGGGAGAAAAATTTACTACTCTTTTATATCAATGGGTCAAAGATTATGGAAAAGAACTTACCTTTAAAATAGAGCCCGGCAGGTACATCCCGGCTGAATGCGGAGTGCTCCTGGGAAGAGTCTATGCCATAAAAGCTAATGGGCAAAAAAAATTTGCCGGCACGGATATTGGTTTCAACACATTGATGCGCCCGGTGATGTATGATTCTTACCATGATATAGAAGTTTACAGCCGGAGAAACCCCCCTTCCGACAGACAAGAAAAAATTACCATTGTCGGCAATATCTGCGAAAGCGGCGATATTATTACAAGCGACAGGCTCATGCCTGAAATTTCTGAAGGCGACGTTTTGGGCGTTCTGGATGTGGGCTCTTACGGCTATGCGATGAGCTCCACTTACAACAACCGTCTGCGGCCGGCAGAAGTATTGATCCAGGAAGACGGCAAGCCGTTATTGATCCGCAAACGAGACTCTTTTGAGGATTTATTAAAAAATCAGCTGTTTTGAGCAATAGCCGCTTTCAAAACTTCCTTCAGAGGCACATTTTGCTCCCGCGCAATTTTCTTGCATTCCTCAACTTCCGGCTTGCTCTGTATCAGTTCTCCCCGTAAATAGCCTTTTTTGACGGTTATCTCGCCATAGGGGGTATTCACTTTTGAAAACTCTCGTTTCAACGTGCTTTTCTCAACTCTATAACTTCTAATTCCAAAAGTAGTGGATTCCCGGAAAAGAATTTCTTCCATTAAATCTTTTCTCTCTATCCCGCATAAAACACTGATCTTAAAAGCCGGCCTGGATTTTTTCATAATAATCGGCGTTATAAAAGCGTCCCGCGCCCCTTCGGAAAAAAGCCTTTCCAGAAGATAGCCCGCGATCTCCGGGTTCATATCGTCAATATTGCATTCCAGCATATAGTTCTCTTCTTTATTCGCGGCGGCAGAATCCTCACCCAGAAATACCCTTAAAACATTGGGGATTTCGGCGGTTTTACTGCCAATCCCATAACCAATTTTCTGAATTTTAAAATCCTTGTTGTCGGTAAATTCACTCGCGGTTGCCGCGATGATCGCCGCGCCGGTAGGAGTCGTCGCCTCAAAAGGGAGCCTGCCGCTCTTTACTGGAATGTCTTTAAATATTTCAGCGGTCGCGGGCGCCGGAACGGGAAGCCTTCCATGCGCGCTTTCGGTGAAACCACCGCCCAGCTCAATAGTAGAACAGATGATTTTATCCGGCTTGAGAAAGTCGACACAAATAGCCGCGCCTACTATGTCGATAATGGCATCAAGGGCCCCTACTTCATGGAAATGGATCTCTTCAACCGTACTTTGATGCACCTTCGCCTCTGCTTCCGCCAGTCTCAAGAATATGGACAGGCTCAAATCTTTGACAGATTGGCATAAAGCGCTTTTGTTAATGATCTGCTCAATATCATGATAGTTTCTATGTTTTTTCTCTTCCTTATAGAGGACATCCACTTTTATGCCGCCGATACCGTTTTTGGCCTGGCGCTCTATTTTCACTTCGTAATTCTGGAGGGATAGTTTTGCCAATTCGGAAATCAAATATTCTTCTGGAACACCCAGGTCAACGAGCGCCCCCAGGTTCATATCGCCGCTAATACCGGCGAAGCACTCGTAATAAAGTATTTTCATATAAGCCTACTTATTTATAAATTATAATACTATCTTTGTCTATTATCTTACCGTTCAAATACTTATGAATAACACTGGAAATCAATGTTTGATAAGGAATTCCCTCTTGAATAGCTTTTCTTTGTACCATATCGAAGTCTTTTTCAGTGATTCTAATGTTTATTCTCTTGTTTTTATTAATAGTGGCTTTTGCGGCTTCTTTAAATTTTAAAATCTCATTTTTAAGGTTCTTGACAGAATTCCATTCCCCTTTTTCAAAAGATTCTAAAATATCTCTTTCTTCTTTATCTAACTTAAAACTTCTTTTCATTTTTATCCTCCCCGTCTAGGTATTTCTTTGTATAATCCCTGCTAGGGATAATCGTTTTTAAAAAATATTCGTTTTCATTTTCAACAAATGGAACAATATAAATATAATTGTCAATGTTGATCACAAATATCCTTTGACCCTTATATTTTTCTTGATTCGGATGATCAATAACATCAAGAATATAGCCATTCTCAAGATAATATAGCACATCATCAAAAGAAATATTCCTTTCTTTCTTCAATTTCTCATTTTTATCAGGATTCCAATTAAAATACTTCATGTATAAATATATCCTATTGTGTGCTTAATGTCAACATTCGCATCCACTTTTTCTACCGCTGATACCGGCGAAGCAGTCATAATAAAGTGTTTTCATAAAAGGACTTCCTTTCCCCAAAAAATTTTATTATTATTCTAAAATGTGCTATGATATAAGTCAAAAAGTTGCGCGCGGGAGCGCACGTTGCTAAGGGGGATTTATGAAAAGCGACTTAGTAAAATCTGGTTTTCAGAGAGCACCGCACCGCTCGCTTTTTAAAGCGATGGGGTTTGACGATTGGGAACTAAAACGCCCTTTGATCGGAATTGCTAATTCTTTTAATGAATGTATCCCCGGACACATTCATCTCAATAAAATAGCCGACGCGGTCAAGCGCGGCATTTACGCGGCTGGCGGTATGCCGGTGGAATTCAATACCATTGGCCTGTGCGACGGTATTGCCATGGGCCATGCCGGGATGAAATACTCTCTCCCCTCGCGGGAACTCATTGCCGATTCTGTGGAGACCATGATCCAGGCGTACCAGTTTGACGGCATTGTTATGATCGCTTCCTGCGACAAAATTATTCCAGGAATGCTCATCGCCGCGATGCGGATGAATATTCCTTCGATCTTTGTCAGCGGCGGGCCGATGCTGCCTGGAAATATTGGGAAAAAAGAAAGGCTGGACTTGAACTCCATGTTTATCGGCGTAGGGCAATATGTCAATAAAACTATTTCCGAAGAAGATTTGACCATTATGGAATGCGAGGCCTGTCCCAGCGAAGGCTCTTGCGCGGGAATGTTCACAGCAAATACA
This sequence comes from Brevinematales bacterium, assembly GCA_020052515.1. GTDB lineage: Bacteria > Spirochaetota > Brevinematia > Brevinematales > JAOACQ01 > JAGVOW01. The sequence continues at coordinate 6,709 of JAGVOW010000006.1, forward strand.
ATGAGCAATCTCTCTGAAGCCCTGGGCATCGGCCTTCCTATGAATGGAAGCATCCCGGCAGTATATTCTGGGCGCGTGATGCTGGCTAAAAAGACGGGAATAAAAATTGTTGAGCTGGTGGAAAAAAATATTCGCGCACGCGACGTGATGACCAAAAAGGCTTTTGAAAACGCTATCGCCCTTGATATGGCATTAGGCGGATCAACCAACACAGCGCTTCACCTGCCGGCGATCGCTTATTACGGAGATATCGATCTGGAATTAAAGGATTTTGTGCCCTTTACACAAAAGGTGCCTCACCTGACGACTATGGCGCCGGCTGGGCCGCATCACATCGTTGATTTATATTACGCGGGAGGCGTTCCAGCTGTACTTTCGGAATTGGCAAAGAAAAAGCTCCTTCATTTAGATTGTATGACAGTTAACGGCAAAACACTGGGCGAATCCATGAAAGAAATAAAAGCAGCCGTTAAAGATTACGAGGTGATCCGGCCTATAGAAAATCCGGTACATGAGACGGGCGGATTAGCCGTTCTTTCCGGCAATCTCGCTCCCGACGGGGCCATTGTCAAACAGGCCGCTGTCGCGCCTGAAATGATGAAGCATGAAGGGCCTGCCAGGGTTTTTAACAGCGAAGAAGAATCTGTATCCGCTATCTTCGGGGGAAGAATCAAAAAAGGAGACGTTGTTGTCATCCGCTACGAAGGCCCGAAAGGCGGACCGGGTATGCGGGAAATGCTCTCGCCGACTTCGGCCGTCGCTGGAATGGGCCTGGAAAAATACGTGGCGCTGATTACCGACGGACGCTTCAGTGGCGCGACAAAAGGCGCTTCCATCGGCCATATCTCGCCGGAAGCCGCCGCGGGAGGTTTGATCGGCCTCATTGAAGAGGGCGACCGCATTAAAATTGATATTCCGAACAAAACAATTGATCTGCTGGTTTCGCCGGAAGAAATAGAAAAGCGGAGGAAAAGCTGGGTGCCTCATCCGCCCAAGGTACTTTCCGGCTATTTAGCGCGTTACTCAAAACTGGTTACTTCAGCAAACAAAGGCGCCGTTTACGAGTCAAAGTAACTATTCCTTGCCGCCCTTTGAGCGCAGAAATTCTACCATCCTGGAATTGCCTTTTTTTACGGCTAAATAAAGCGGCGTCATACCCGTAACTGTCTGGGCATTGACAGCCGCGCCCTTTTCGAGAAGAAGCGCCGCCATTTCCATATTATTTCCTTCGGCAGCCCGGTGAAGAGGGGTTTTGTCCTGTTTATCTCTCGCGTTAATCAATGCCTCTTTTCTGGCAAGCAGCGCTTTTGCTACTTCCAGATTGTTGCTTTGCGCCGCCAGATGAAGCGGTGTCATTTCGCTCAGATTCTTTCGATTCACATCGGCGCCTTTAGTTAATAATAACAAAGCGATTTTCTCATCATTTTTCCGGGCCGCCTGATGAAGAAAAGAATCTCCAAGATTGTTTATCTCGTTTATATCCGCTCCTTTTTGAGCCATTAATTCAGCGGTTTCTACCGATCCATTTTCCACTGCCAGAGAAAAAGGCGTCTTCCCCAAAGTATCTCTAGCATTGAGATTAGCTCCCTTTTCCAGAAGGAATTTCGCGGCTTCACCGTCATTCACTGCTGCCGCGATATGAAGAAGCGTCTCACCATTATTATCCTTTAAATTAAGGTCCGCGCCCTTAGCGGCAAGATATTTTAAAGCTTCCGTGTTTTTTTGGTAAACCGCTGTCGAAAGGACTGTCTCTCCGCCAATAGTAGCGGCGTTTACATCAGCGCCCTTTTCTACAAGCAAACGGGCCAGCGCAAACTCATTCTGTGACAGCGCAATATGAAGAAGAGAAACACCCCTTTCATCCTTTGCGTCCGGAGAAAGCCCATGGCCTAAGAAAAAAACAAGGCTTTCTTTTGACTTCAGAAGAATAGACTCCGCCGCGTAGAGATAAAGCAAATTTGAAGAGATATAATTCTTCTTCAAAAAATAATCCAGCAACTCTACATTGCCGCCGCCAATGGTAAATTCAAGAACTTTTTCGCCGATCTTTTCATTCTTCTTCAGGACGTTGCTAAAAAAACCAACATTCCCTATCACCGCCATTTTTTCCAGTAATGCAAGAGAGTTTTTGTAAGAAAGAGGCTGGGAAAGGCTTGCATTCTGATAATACAATATCTTAGCGGTTTTGGCGTAAACTCCACCGCTGGAATCCAGTAGATCAAAAGCAAATTCGACCGTGTTTTGATAAGTTTTACCCTGCCACAGCCATGGCAAAGCCAAATTTGCCCGGGCCTCCAGAAGCAATTGAACCATTTCAGGATTATTCCTATAAACAGCGTTGTAAAGGGGAGAAACTCCTTTTGCGCTCAGTTTATTTACATTTGCCCCGTTTTTTATCAAAAACTTCACTATCTCAAGATTTTGATAATTTATCGCCGCGTAAAGCGGAGTAAAGCCTTCTTCATTCGTCAAATTGAGTAAATTCTTATCTTTTTCTATTATAGACTGCGTCCCGTTTAGATCGCCATTTTTTATCAACTCAAAGAGCTCGCTGGAACAAAAAAGAAATCCCGGCAGCGCAAGAACAATAAACAGAACAAAAACTTTTCTCATTTTTTTCCTCACTTCCAATTCAATTCTAAACTACCCATGTTAACAATGGCGGTTATATCGATTTCCTTCCCATTTCCATCGTAGAAAGCCTCTCCGTCAATCGTTTTAAATTCCGGCGGAAGCGATAAGGTGGAAAGCTTTTCTTGACTCTTGATCTTAATCTTAGCTTTTTTCGGTAAATAAAGAGAAGCCCTTCCAAGATTATTATCGATCAAGATTTTTTTAACATCTTCCCCCACGTCCAGATCCACCGAGCCGCCGCTTACATTAATCTTTAATTCTTCAATAGAAATATTTCTCAAGTCTCCTGTTAAATTTCCAGCGGAAACCTCTAAAAACAATTGATCAATTCTCCCGGGAGCAATTTGCATTCTGGTATCTGATGCTTCACTATCAAATTTGAGCTCAAAATTTTTACCGCTCACATTAGTGGTAACCTCAGGGGCTATCCCGCTGCCGCTCCACTCACAATATTTTTCACCTTTTTCTACCCGGAGATTGCCAAAAGAATTTTTGATCCGGTAGACGAAATTATCAGAACTCAAGGGAAGCGCGTAAGAACCCTGAAAATTGCCGGCGCCTGAATGGCTGCTTTTCATCATCCATCTCTGAAAATGCGGCATTTTAAATTTCTGCATAAATCCAAAGGGTTCATAATTTCCCCGCGCCAGCGAAAAAATAAGCACAAAAAGAAAAACAACTGAAGTCAGGACAAGCGCTGGAATTTTGTTAGGAACCACCTTAAAAACGATAGTTATGCCGATAGCAATCAAAATAGCTGGAATTAGATTTTTAGCGTATTCAAAATAGATGCCATATTGAACAAGCGAAAACAGATTGAGAATGATAAATAAACCATAGCTAAAGCTGATAAACACAAAACAAACTCTCAGCAAAGAAAAATCCTTTCCCACTATCATTGTAGTTAAAAGCCTCCCCGCTACAAAAAACAAAAGAAGGGCCAGAACAACACTGCCCACATCCCCAATTCGATAAAAAGCCCCGGGAATCAGAAAATACAGCCCTAAGCCTACAATCAACAATCCCATGATAATGGACATGAAAGAATGCCCTTTTTTATTTTCCACTTTTTTATCTTCTGAATTTTCAGTAGAAGCAGTTTTCTCTTCCAGAACTTTTTCCCTGGGCAAAACTATCCATAAAACAAGATAACTAATTGCCATAAAAGGGAAAAGAGTGAAAAATGCCGCCACAAATAATATCCTGATAATGACCGGGTCCAGATCAAAATACTCGCCCAAGCCCCCGCAGATTCCAGCAAAGACTTTGTTCTTTGACGAACGATTTAAAGTTTTCATAGCTACCCTCCTTTATTTCTAGCTTATATTGTATCCTGTTTTTAAATTTTTTAAAAGTTTTTCGAGGCAATCCTACCTCAGGTAGGATAAAAACAGTACTCCAAGCACTATACAAGAAGGAAAAAAAATGCTAAAATAACAAACATTTGAAGAAAATTTTTAGGAGGTCCTTATGAAAAGTTTTTTTGTTGCTATGATTGGGCTTGTGGTGCTTATTTCAGCTTGTACTATTTTCCCAGGAAAGGATGCGGCGGTTCTCGGAAAATTATCGTTTTCCCAGAATACTGTTTCCAGATCAAGCCAGAATGTCCAGGGTTTGATAAGTCAGGCATTACCCGCGGGTGTTGTTCCTGCGTCAGCTATCATCAGCGTGGAAAAAGCGGATACCCACGAAGCTGTTTTCGCGAGCAAAAAAATTGCGCTTTATAGTTTCAGCGGAGATTATGTCAGCGAAGAAGTCAGTATGCCGACCGGAAATTATCTACTGACCTCGTTCCTGATTGTTGACTCAAACAACAGTGTGATTTACTGCGCGCCTTTAGCGGGATCTCCTCTGTCCCAGTATGTTACTAATTCTTTGCCGATTTCTTTCTCTATTAGCAAAGACGCAGTGAGCCAGATCAAGCCGCAGGTTCTGGAAGTCTTATCGAATGACAGCCCAACCAATTTCGGCTATGCTCAGTTCGGGTTTCAGGTTGTCGATACCAACAGCAGCGGCAATGTTTATTATGTGGCGAAAAACGGGAATAACACCAATTCCGGAACTGAAACAAAACCATGGTTAACAATAACTAAAGCAGCAAATACTTTAAAAGCTGGCGACACCGTTTATGTAAAAGCCGGAACTTATAATGAAAAAGTAGCAATGACCACCAGCGGCAACGCTTCGAATGGATATATCACTTTCAGCAATTACAGCAATGATACAGTTATAATTGACGGCACAGGTATTACCGTGGGCGATTATCGTGGGTTAATCGATTCAATGAGCTATAGTTATATAAGAATAAAAGGCTTTCATATCCAGAATGGTACCGGAACCGGGATTGAGTTTGACGGATGGTACCCTGCTCTGCAAAGCCATATCGAAATATTGAATTGTGAAGTCAGTTATAAACAGGGCGATAGCGGCGCGAACCCGGGAGTGGGCATCCGCTTTAACGATGTAACTGATTTTAAAATCGTTGGCTGCAATGTACATCATAACAATTCAGTCAACCAGGAAGCCATCA
>JAGVOW010000001.1 GCA_020052515.1 Brevinematales bacterium
CGCAGGTTGTCGCTAAATTGAAAAATGTAGCCGCAAGCTTTAGCTTGCGCTTAATTTACGCGGGCTAAAGCCCGCGGCTACATTAGAATTATTAATTTATCGACAACCTCCCGGCAGGCCGGGGTGAGGCCGTTTCACAGCGGTATCATTCCATTGAATCCCTGAAAAGCCAATGCCAATAACCCCGCTAAAATAAAGGTTATGCCAAGGTCTCCCAATGGTTTTGGAACATTGGACAATTGCAGCCTCTCTCGTAATCCCGCCATTAAGATCAATGCCAGCGCGAAACCTGTTCCAGACCCAAAAGCGTTTACCGCGCTCTTGACAAAACCAAAATGGGATTCCGCGTTAATCAAGGGAACGCCCAGCACAATACAATTTGTAGCGACGAGCAGAAGATAAATCCCCCAAATGCCATACAAATTCGGCGCGAATTTTTTGATTACCATTTCTAAGAGCTGAACAAAGCAGGCAATAATAATCACAAACATAATTGTATGAAGAAATTCCAGACGCAGAGGCACAAGGACAAAATGATTAACCACCCAGGCAATCATGGAGCTCATAGTCATGACCGAGATGATCGCCACACCCATACTGGCCGAGGAGCTCAGGTTTTTTGAAACTCCAAAAAATATGCAAAGCCCCAGAAATCTGGTCAGCACAAAGTTGTTGACTACCGCGGCGCTCATAAAAACGATAAAATACTCACTCATATTCTTCCTCCGCCAAAACTTCTTCTTCCCGCTCTTTTTTCTCCGCCATTTTCCAGCCAATCATATTAAAAATGCCGATTAAAAGCCCTATGATAATAAACCCGCCCGGAGGCAAAACAACAATCAAAGGCTTAAAGTACCAGCTGCCCAGAACCGGAAAACCGAACACGGAACCATACCCAAAAAATTCCCGAATAATGCCGATGAGGACCATCGCGCCCGTGAAACCCATCCCCATCCCGAGGCCGTCAAAAAAAGAAGGAATAATGCCGTTCCTGGAAGCGAAGACTTCCGCTCTGGCTAATATGATCGCGAAAACCACAACCAGCGCGAGATAAATCCCCAGCGCTTTAAATAAAACAGGGGAAAAAGCCTCCAGGACCAGTTCAACCACTGTCACAATGGTGGCAATAGACATAATAAAAACCGGGACTCTGATTTTCGGATGGATAACTTTCCTGAAAATAGAAACCACCATATTATTCGCTGTGATGACAAATAAAACAGAAAGCCCCATAGCCAGGGCGTTTGTGGCCGTCGATGTCACAGCAAGCGCCGGGCAAAGCGAAAGGGCCAGCCTGAAAATCGGGTTCTCCTGAAACAGCCCCTTGTAAAACTCTTTCCAGAGATTCATATTTACTCCTTCAAGCCTTCCCACTCTTCCAGCCGCTCCAGTCCTTCTTTCACAGCTTTTGTGACTGCTCTGGACGTAATGGTAGCGCCGGTAATAGCGTCAATTTTATTTTCGTCATGCTTTTTCACCACTTCCATGTTTGTTATGGTTTTCCCTCTGAATTGATTCCTGAAGCCGGGAAGAGCTGCCTGATCACCCAGGCCCGGGGTTTCATTGTGCGACAATATCTTAAAATCCATAATTGTATTATTTGTATCCACGGCGATAAGGATTTTAATCGCCCCACCATAACCCTTCGCTTCCGACGGAATAATGGTCCCGATTTTCCGGCCTTCTTTTTCAGCAAGAAACCAATCCTCTTTGCCTTTAATGGGTTTAAAATTTGTCACCGAAGCGATCAATTCTTTCATCGTTTGATTTTTAAAGTTAACCCGTTGTTTTTCAGCAAAAGGCGCTGTAATAAAATAAACTGAAGCCAATACAGCCCCGGAAATCAAGCTGGCTAGAGTAAGATTGAGCGTGATCTGTAAAATGCCGTTGTTTTTTGGCATAATAGCTCCTTGACTTATACTTCCCCTTTCTAAAGGGGGTTGGGGGGATTTTCCATATAAAAATCTCTTTATGATAATTGATAGTTACTACCATTTTAAATCCCCCTAGCCCCCTTTGAAAAGGGGGAATCGTTTCGATTCTGTATATCCCCAAATTTCTTCGGAACAAAAGCCCTGTCAATTAATGGCGTAACAGCATTCATCAGCAGTATCGAATAGCACACTCCTTCCGGATAGCCCCCGATCAGCCGGATCAAAACAGTAATGGCACCACATCCAAAAGCAAACACCATTTTGCCAGAAACGCTCATCGGGGTTGTAACCATATCGGTCGCCATGAAAAACGCCCCCAATAGCAGCCCGCCTGCCATCATATGAAAAACAGGATCGCCGTTAAACAATCCTTTTCCGCCAAAAATCCATGTCAAAACTCCAACCGTCGCGATCATTACGACAGGGACCTGCCACTTGATAATGCCTCTTATAATCAGATAAATACCGCCGGCAATAGTCAAAAACGCAGACGTTTCGCCCAGCCCGCAAGCGGTTATATTACCAAAAAATAGTCCTTTGTATAGTTCTATTTTTCCTCCGAATGAAGCCACAAGATTATCATAACCTTGTTGTTTTAAAATTCCTAGCGGAGTAGCCGAACTAACAGCATCTATTGAAGTAGCAGATGTTACAACATCCGCATGAAAAAAACTATGAATAGTAGGCAGATGCAGAAATCCAATGGAAAGGGTTTCATGGCCAGCGGAAAGGCTGGAAATTCCCCATGTGGTCATAGCCGCGGGAAAGCTTGCCATAATAAAGGCCCTTCCGACCAGCGCCGGATTAAAAACATTGTTTCCCAGGCCGCCGAACAGGTGCTTCGCGATTCCTATCGCCGCGATCGATCCCAGAAATGCCATCTGCCAGGGAATATTCGGCGGCAAGCACAGAGCGAGAAGAAGGCCTGTCAAAAAAGCGCTCCCATCACTAATGGTAGACTTTTTTTTCAGCAAAATCTGTATCAAAAACTCCGTCAGCAAGCTTCCCGCAATGCAGGTTATGAAAGTGATTAAAGCCGGTAGTCCAAAATTCAAAACTCCCTGAATGGAGAGAGGGAGCAGCGCCAGGCTCACATTCCACATAATCGCGGCAATATTTTCATTCCCTTTAATATGAGGAGAAGATGAAACTATTAGTTTTTCAATCTTATTCACAGAAATCCGTGTATCCATTTTTATTATCTCCCCTTTCTTTTTTATTTCCGCCTCATCCCCCCGCTGGCTGTCGCTAAATTAATAATTCTAATGTAGCCGCGGGCTTTAGCCCGCGTAAATTAAGCGCAAGCTAAAGCTTGCGGCTA